>NZ_CALPDH010000032.1:0-66681 GCF_943193215.1 Acetatifactor aquisgranensis
GTGGAAGCCGGGCATCCTTTTTCGCCATCTTTCCCGCAGTATGCCTTATGCTGCTGGTGCTAACTTAATGACATTGACGGGCAAATAGTAACGTTTATTTGAGGGGGCTGAACACATTCCTCGTCCGTCAGGTTGGCAGTAAAATCCGCACGAATTACTTTATCATGACGATTGTCTGCGGATTGCTCACAGTGACAATCTGCGCTGTATCGGTTGGCGTAAGCACCGCGCTTGCCATGAATGAACTGTCCGGGTCTGCCACACCCTATGACTTGAATGTGCTGTCAAATGTCAGCGTGGACGGCGACAGCAGCATTTTGGAATATCTCGCATCCAAAGATGCCGACTTATCCGGCTATGCGGAGAATATGGAGCAGATCAGCATTTATGAAGCAGATTTTACTTATGGCAGTCTGTTTGAAGGTCAGAATGTGGAGCTGTGGCCCATTGACGAAGGGATTTCAGACAGCGGTGTTTCTGTACTTGCTGTTTCGGATTTTAACCGCGCCCTTAAAATGCAGGGAAAAGAACCTGTGGCATTGACAGAAAATCAATACCTGCTGAACTGTAATTACAAGGGCACTTTTCAGTATGTGGAAAAAGCATTGGAAAGCCATGCAGCTTTCGTGCTGGCAGGAATTCCTTTGCAAAGGGCATCGGACACGGTTTTAGAGGAAACCTACTTTATGACCTCTGTCGGGAACAATGACCGGGGGACGCTGATTGTCCCGGATGCGGTTGTTCACAGTCTTACGAAAGATGTAAATGTGCTTTTGGTGCAATACCGGCCAGATGCTGATTCGGACGCGGTTTTGCAGAAAATGATCCCGATTGGGCTGGATGATGCCCACGGCTACCGATATGCGGAAAAGAACATGATGTATGATATGTTCTATGGATTGAATGCGCTGGTTTCATTCCTCTGCTGCTATATCGGCCTGATATTTTTGCTGATCTGCGCCGCGTTGCTGGCTTTGAAACAGCTTACGGAAACAACCGATAACATTTACCGTTATGGTCTGCTCCAAAAGCTTGGGGCAAAGAAGGAACAGATCAACCGCGCCCTGCTGTCCCAGACAGCAATCTTCTTTGCGGCTCCGCTTGCAGTGGCGGGTATTTTTTCTGCCGTCCTGATGGGAAAAGCAATGGAAATCGCAGAGGAATTTATGAACATCCATATCTCAACAAACTTAGGCTTCACAGTTGTACTGTTCCTTGTGGTATATGGGAGCTACTTTCTTGCCACTTATCTGTCCTGCAAACGGATGGTAGTAGAACATCAGAATCAGAATAAACGAATGGAGGAATAAAGAATATGCCGGAAAATATTAAATGGGATGCTGTATTTCAAAGCATCGTTGATACATGGCTGCCGCTGTTTGGTGTCATTATCGCAGTTATTGTTATTACTGTGGTAGTCCGTATCATCAAGAAAAAACATAAAAAATGAAAAAGCCGGAATCCGCCGCACTATGGTAATCATACGCCATATGCGGCGGTCTGCCTTTTGCGTTACGGACATGAATGTCACGCCGCTTACCGTGGGACTGTTTGCACCGAAAATCGTCATCCCAAAGGTAATGCCGGAGAGCTACAGCAGGGAGGAATTAAGGTCTGTCATTCAGCATGAGCGGACACATATCCGGTTAGGGCATTTGTGGTTCGGGCTTGCATAACCGTTTTTCACAGTTTTGTTGACCACGGAGGGAATCCGGTTCTTCGGCGGATGATGGACAATATCTTTATCCGGACGGACAAGGCAAGGAATGTCAAGCCGGATAAGGAGAAGTCCACGGAGAAGATTGACGGCGCGGTGGCGGTCATGGCGCTTGACCAGGCAACCAGGCATGGCTGGAGTATGGGGAGCTTGTATGACGAGAGGAAGATTTTGAGCTTTTAATGTGGGTGGTTTTCTGGTATACTAAACAGTATAAATTTAGAGTTGGAGGGCAGTAATGAAGCGGGGAAGAATTATTGTGCTCACAGGATCACCGGGAAAACCACAACGTCAGCTATCATTGCAAGAATTTCTTTTATCGCTTATGTGACATCGGATGCACTGGATCTGGTGAAGCTGTACCTGGAGCAGGGAATATCCGTGCGGTTCAGGAAGAAGGGGCATGGGATTATCTGTACGTATTGCAACAGGCACGGAATATTCAAGACGATGGTATGACCTTAAGCCTGAACGGATTTTTTGGGAGTCAGGTGTATTCCAGGTATACTGTAGGAAACAGGCTGGGCGGGGTGAAAGCAGTGGATGGTAAAGTGTATGAATATGAGTCCCTGATCTATGAAGCCGGGGAGACCGGCGGCGCTTATGTTCTTTTTCCTTATGATATCAGGAAAGAGTTTGGGCGGGGACGGGTGAAAGTGCATGCCACGTTTGACGGGGAGCCGTATGATGGCAGCATTGTAAATATGGGGGTAAGGAACGCTGACGGGAGCGTCTGCTATATCATAGGCGTGCGGAAAGAGATTCGCTCCCGGATAGGGAAACAGCCGGGGGACAGTGTCCTGGTGAAAGTCAGGGAACGGGAATAACGGAGGGATGGACGGTGTGGACATGTCCGAAATGCGGGCGTACTTTTAAGAGACAGGAACAGGGGCATTACTGCGGGAAAGCGCCGGAGACGGTTGAGGAATATATCGCGGCACAGCCGGAAGAAGTACGGCCGTATCTGAAAGAAGTAAGGGACGCGCTGCGTACGGCGCTGCCAGAGGCGGAGGAACAGATCTCATGGAGCATGCCGGCTTATTGGAAGGGGCATAACATCATCCAGTTCGCCGGGTTTAAGAACCATGTGGGGTTGTATCCGGGGCCGGAGGCTGTCCGGGAATTTGCTGAACGGCTGAAAGACTATAAGACCTGCAAGGGGACCATACAGCTTCCGTACAGCAGGGCGGTTCCGGCAGGATTGATTTCCGATATTGCAGGATGGTGTTATGAGACAGGGAACCATCCGTAAAATAAGGAATATTCGAAAGGCGCAGGGAATGGACCAGGATGTATTATATTTTTTTGACAGGAAGCCGGAAGCGCTGCCGCTGTATGAGGCTTTTGAAGAAAAAGTCTTGTCCGGGGTGGACGGCGTGAAAGTAAAGGTACAGAAAACGCAGATTGCTTTTTCCAACAGACATAATTTTGCTTATCCTTTGGCAACCGCATAACTGCTTTACCCTCTGAATTGCTGATGCCTTTGTTGCATTCCCCGGACATAGTTCTAACCAGTATTCCGGTCTGTATTTGTCTTGTTGAAAAATACAATTAATTCCCTCTATATTTTTTACACGTTCATAAAGGGGGTGTAATTCATTTTTTGGAGCAATAAATGTAAAGTAGCAGGTTTCCCCTTCATACAATTTATCTTCTGTATCAACCATATGGATACGCCTGTCCGCAGAATGGTTTTGCAGATAAGCCTGAAAACCTTCATTCGTTCTTCCTGCCAGGCATAATCTTACTTCATTCGGGCCAAAATAACAGTTCATCCTTTCCGCAATCAAAATATCCATACAATGCTGATGTGGAATTCCGCCGCTATTGCAGTTAAAAATGATTTCTTCTGTCTTACGCATTTTCCAATCATAATAGAGCATAAAAAGTTCTCCAGATTTCCATCGAAACCGGTTGACATAGATTTTTTGCACAGAATGAAACTATTATCCTGTATGAGATATCTAATATAACAGAAAGGCACGAAGGAGGTGAACAGAATGCGTTTTTTCCCTGAAAAAAGAGACTGGACGAACAGAAAGCTGATAGAAGAGATAATCCTGAAAAAATATAATCAATACTACCGCCTGGCATACAGTTATGTACACAATGAGGCGGATGCCGGCGACATTGTGCAGAATGGCGCATACAAAGCATTGAGGAATGGACATACCCTGAAGTATACTGAATATGCGGAGACCTGGGTATACAGAATCATGCTCAATGAATGTCTTCGCTATGTCAAACAGGCCAGGCTTCTCTCTTATGAAGCGATTCAGGAAGAAAATGGGATGGAGGCAGGCTATCAGGAAGATGATTACGTTAATATAGATTTGCAGAGGGCCCTGGATACACTTCCTGATAAGGATAAGGCGATTGTCATATTAAAATATTTTGAGGACAAGACCTTGGAAGAAATATCAGAGATACTTGGCGAAAACATCAATACAGTCAAGAGCAGACTATACCGCAGCATGAAAAAACTGAGAAGCGTTCTTTCGGACAGGCCGGGCAGCGATATGCAGAACCAGGAAGCAAGGAGGTGACAGCATGATTTATAATTTTTCTGAAATGAAAAAGCAGAATGAACAAATGGAAGAGGAACTTCAGGCATTGAAGCAAAATTACCAGAGCCCCCGGATGTCGGAAAGGCAGCTGGCTGGACTTCGGAAAAAGATGGAGGAAGCAAATATGGCAAACAGAAAAGACAGGAGCAAAAAACGAGTGGCAAAGCTTGCGGCAACGGCTGCCGTGCTTGCAGGAGCAGTCATGATCCTGCCCAATACATCAGCAGCCATAGCCCATGCAATGGAGCAGATACCGTTAATCGGGCAGCTCGTGGAGGTTGTCACTTTCCGGAATTATGAGTATGAAACAGACAGGAATATGGCGGATATAGAAGTACCGGAACTGAAGATACCAGAGATGAAGATTGATGAACTGGCAGCGGACGCCGCGGTCAAGGAGAACCTGGAGCGTTCCACCGAAGAGATAAATGAGGAGATTCAGAAGATTACAGATGAGCTGGTGGAGAACTTTGAAGCCAATTTGGAATATGAGGAGGGCTATCAGGATGTCATCGTGAAGAGCGAAATCCTGGCGACCGGAGCGGACTATTTTACGCTGAAGCTGATCTGCTATCAGGGAGCGGGCAGCGGGTATCAATGGAATTATTATTATACCATTGATTTGAATACGGGAGAGCGTCTGCAGCTGAAAGATATTTTTAAAGAGGGAGCGGATTATATTACGCCGATTAGCGAGAATATCAAAGAGCAGATGCAGGCGCAGATGGACGCGGATGAACAGGTATATTATTGGCTGAATGATGAAATCGAAGAATGGAATTTTAAGGCCATCACCGAAGAAACCTCATTTTTTATAAATGAAAAGGGGAATGTGGTGATTGGCTTCGATGAGGGAGAAGTCGCTCCCATGTATATGGGGACGGTGGAGTTTGAGATTCCTGCGGAGGTGTTGCAGGATATACGGAAATATAAACCGATTATTTGATGCAAAGGGCATGAACAGAATATCGGGAAAACCGCTGAAAACAAGGGGTTCCGGCACATAGGGTGTTGCCGGAATCCCTTGTTTGACTTTGGAGTCGTGCCAGGGCAGTATGGAAGCGGTGATTGCGAAAGGCCACAGTGGTCGCAAGTCTGACCCCTCTGTGGTTGGTTTGACACGAAGGTCATTGTGAACATATGCGGCAGCACCGTGGCGGATTATCTGGAAGTGGTGGAACGGCTGCGCTCTCGCTGATCAACACCATCACGGGCATGAGGATTATGGGAACCGGACGGAGGAAACGGAGACTGAAAAACTGTATGAATTAAGGACGCTGATCGGCAGCCTTGACATAGACACCTATTTTGCAACGATGGGCGCATCGGACTGCATCAACGTGGAGGGGCATCTGCCGAAGGACAGGGAACGGATGGTCAAGTGGCTGGATGAGGTCATCGGCGCCGTGGATGAAAAGAAGCTGCGCAGATACCTGCTTTTTCTCTTTCCGCGGAGAGTATGTGCTTTTGCGGGATATGGGGGATGAGTGCAGGAGTGGCTTTCTTTGCCGGGGCCACGGCCCTGCACTTAAGCCGCTGGTATGAAGGGAACAGGTATTGCGGCAGGTGCGGCGGGAGGATGGAAAGGAAGTCCGGGCAGAGGGCGCTTGCCTGCCCGGAATGCGGGAACACGGTATATCCCGGCATCGCCCCGGCGGTAATGGTGGCGGTCGCGGATGGGAACAGGCTTGCTCTTGGGACAGATTGCGGGCTGTTCTATATTTCCTTATTTTGCTGCCGATTGTTTTAGACTTTTGTATACAATAATCTATAAAAATATGGAAATTTGCCGATAAAATTTGTAAAGACTTTGAAATACGAACGTATCTGCCGGTATGTTCGGCATTAAGAATGAAGCGTAGAGGGAGGTAAAGGATATGCTTATAAGCAGGGACTTCAGTAACAGGTTCCAGCAGATATCGGGAATGCCCATAAACAGCAATGGCGGTAAGGATATGATGAAAAGGGCAGGCATTGATACGAACAGCAAACAGTATCAGGCAGTAATGAAAAGTATGTCGGCGGCGTGTTCCGGTGTCGGGTACACAAATGTCCAGGCAATCAAAAACAGAATGAGCCGTTATGATAAGGATGGCGCCTATATCAGTCCTGTTACGGGTTTGGCAGGTCTATGGCATTCTGGCAAAACAGAGAGGGGCGATTGAAATGGATATAACAGGAATAGCAAAAAGCCATCAGGCAAACAGCACCGCAACAGGAAAGGCATCATCCGGGAGGGGATGGAAGCTGTCTGACTCCCTCCGGAAGAGGATAACGGAATACGCCAGAGAAGATGCGGCACAGAACGTCTATATGGGGAATAAGTTCCTCGCCCTGCGGAAAAGCGAGGTCGCCAAAGTGGCGCCGGACAGGGCGGCGCTGATGGGGAAGGTCAGTCAGGAAATGGCGGACATGAAAACGATACGGGAGGCTGACAGGCGGTGGCTGTGCCTCCTGTTCGGGGAGCCGTATGGGACAAGGTTCCAATCAGATGGTATGGGCTCTGCCGTCCATGTGTATGACAGGAACGGCGACGAGGTACTGACCTACACGGCGGGCGTGGGCTGGCATGAGAAGGAATCGAAGGCGGAGACGCAGGTTCACGGGGCTTTGAAGGCTGCCTACTATGATGCGTTCCGGGCGGCAAGGCAGGATGCTGTGGAAGCGCAGGACGGCTTTGACGCGAGGGCGTGAGATAACACGTAAAGATTAGCTGGTATTGTTCCGGCAGACCGGGGAACAGGGAGAGAAGATTATGAAAAAGGTATGGGGTTTGGGAATTGTCATTTTGACAGCAGTTATATTTTGTGCCTGTGGCGGGCAAGAACTGGCGGACATAAGCACCGCAGAGGGTGACGGATATATGGCAATCATATGGGAGGAAAGGACGTATGTGCCGTTCTGCGCAGTTTCCAAGAATGACTGTGGGACGCTGATCGGCTATGTCAATGGGGATACGGGCGACAGGGTATGTGAATACAAGGATTATCCGTCAAATGAATGGATTGCAAATTACCTTACAGTGGATGGTGGCGCGCTCCTGTATAAAGAGGTAAATGTCACTAATATTCCAGATGGACTACAGTCAGAATATAAGTGGAATGATTAAGAATTTATGAGGACACCAATGAGAAATAGAAGCAGTGCGGCATGAAGGGAGAGGCGTTTATTGGGAGATACCTATATGACGGATTTTTGATATCGGCATAACGCGGTTCAGGATCATAGTAGAACCGAAATGCCCGCACTGCGGCGAAGTGGTACGAGTGTACTGGAAACCAAAGGAGAAGAAAAAATATACATAGATAAAAAGAACGGCGGGAGGATGGAAATTCCATTGTACACAAAGCTGAATAAGTACCGTGCGAGCGGGACCGCATTGCGTCGGGTCACGGATGGCCGGAGTAAGGCAACGCCCTGTTCGACAGCCCTTTCAACTGGAACACGGAAGTAATCCTGGGCCGTGACGAGGACGAATATACAATCATCGCCGCTGCGGCCTGTGCGCCCTGGGAGGACAGGAGGGGCTGTCCCATCTGGTGCCGCATATGTGCATGCTGGATATCCAGTCGGCGGAATGGACGAGCGGCGTACTGCACCGCACCAGGACGCTGGTTTCCGGCGGCGACTGCTGTGACTTCCATCTCTGTAAAAAGGGTTCCAAATGGGACAGGGAGCGCCGCTGACGCCCCCTTATCTGCAGATGCCGTCAATCCATGCAAACAGCGCGTCTAAATCATAGTCGCCGCTGTGAGGCAATCCCCATGGCAAACAGAAATCCACGTCATACCCTTTGTTTTCCAATAGCGTAGCCAGGATAACAGGTATGGCCAGTGAAGTATCCCTGTCAAATGCCCCATGGCGGATGCGCCAGTGCTTTGCAGTGTCCGCTTCTCCGATATAGTTTAGGGGATTCAGCAACCTGATAATCTGCGCATCAGCTAATTCGCCCCCGACCTCACTGTTTTTCTGTGCAAAAGCGGTAAAGTGCTTTGCCCGGATCTCTTCTGTGCCAAATTCCTCATTTTCCGGACTGCTCAAATCCAGTGCGTCAAAAGACGGCACAGGTTTCATGCGGGTAATGGTCTTCACAAAGCCGTCCCAATCCAATGCAGTCGCCTTGCCGTCCTCAATGGTCAGGCAGGGCTGCTCCTCGACTTCGCTTCCCTTCACGGCAAGCGTGCGCAGACGGTTGGCAGAATCATGAGTATCCAGCTCTTTTTGGGCCGATTTCAGGATATGGCTGCGTACATGCTCCCGGAAGCTGCCCTCACCATTTTCGTCTAATGTCAGAAGGTTTCCCGCACGGTCAGTCAAATGCAGGCCATTCAGATAGGCCGGAAAAAGCTTTTTCAGTTCTTTGGACAAGGCTATCTGCTTTTCCGTGAGCTGCCCGGTCATCGTTGTCCTGCGGACTTTGCCATCCACTTTCGCGAAGGTGGGGATATTGTATTCATTGCATCCTGAAAACAGCCATTCATAAGCTGCGTCTGCATGTTCGAGATTGTGGATCGGACAATAGCAGCTGGCGGCAAAGATGTCATCCCTCTCATCAGCGGCGCCGATTGCGGCAAGGTAAGGAACGTAATCAGGGCTGTTTCCGGTGGCCCCGGCCAGGGCGGACAAAGCGCCGCCCGCACTGGTGCCATTCGTGACGATCCGCTCCACATCACCGGGCACGATGCCCTTATTATGGCGCAAATACCGCACGACTGCTTTCATATCCACGATCAGGGCCGATCCGGCCGCTTTCCATGGGGCTTGGGATATCATTGAAAAGTGATTCCTTGTCTGGATGTTTTGGCCATGCTGTATACGGACTGGTTTCGGAGACGAGCTGATTCTGACATTCCCTGACGCCCCGGTTTTTTTACTGTAGTGATTACAATACCCGGGGTTCGGGCGCAGAACCATAGCCAACCGGAGCAGATGGATTTTCACCGGGATGGGAACATGATGCTGCGGATTCTGAAGATTGCGGTTCCAAACGAGATGAAAAATACCCTAAAACAGATTGAACGGAGCGTCAGGCTCCCGGAAAACGAGAGAATATGACATACGAAGAATTCTGCCAAAAATTTCATATCCACCTGACCAGTCAGCAGACAGAAGCCGTCCGCTCCATAGAGGGGCCAATCTTACTGCTGGCTGTTCCCGGCAGCGGGAAGACCACAGTTCTGGTAACCCGGCTGGGATATCTGGTGCACTGCGCGGGGATTGCGCCTGAAAATATTCTGACACTGACCTATACCGTGGCCGCCACCCATGATATGGCGGCCCGGTTCGCGTCATATTTTGGAAAGGAATTAGGCTGCCGGATGGAATTTCGCACCATCAACGGAATCTGCGCCAAAATAATTGACTACTACAGTCAATTAATAGGAAAGAAATCTTTTGACCTGGTGACAGAAGATAAGCTCATCGCAGGGCTTCTTTCCGCCATCTACCTGAGAGTAGAGGGCAGCTATGCCACAGAGGGCGATTTAAAGGGAATCAGGACTTTGATAACCTATATCAAGAACAGGATGCCAGGCAGCAGCGAAATCAACGAACTGGATAAGGAGGCCGATTGCCGGATATCGGAGATTTACAGGATTTATCGTGAGGAACTGCGCGGCCGGGGGCTGATGGACTATGACGACCAGATGCTCTACGCCCATAATATCCTCTCAAAAAGTCCCGAGACTTTGGGGTATTTCCGCAGGAGATATCCCTATATCTGTGTAGATGAGGCACAGGATACATCCAAGATCCAGCATGCAATCATCCGGCTGCTCGCCGGAGGGCGGCAGAATCTGTTCATGGTGGGGGACGAGGATCAGAGCATCTATGGATTCCGGGCGGCTTATCCTCAGGCCCTGCTTTCCTTTGAGCAGAATCATCCAGGGGCGACAGTGCTCCTGATGGAGGAGAATTTCCGCTCCAATGCACTGATTGTGGAGGCTGCGGACTATTTTATACAGAAGAACACCCTGCGCCATGAAAAGCATATGAGAGCAGCCAGGGAGGCCGGAGCGGATATAAGGGAAATCCCTTTGACCAGCCGCGGCGCCCAGTATGCCTATCTTGCGAAAGTGGCGGAAGAGTGCCGGATACAGACAGCAGTCCTGTACCGGGACAATGAAAGCGCACTGCCTCTTCTGGATCTGCTGGAGCGGCGGGAGATTCCCTACCGGATCCGGAATACGGACATGGTCTTTTTCACCCACAGAGTGGTGCAGGACATTCAGAACATCATTCTTTTTGCCCTGAATCCTAAGGATACGGAAAGGTTCCTGCAGATTTATTACAAGCTTTCCACCTATATCAACAAGCAGGCGGCGCTGCGTATCTGTGAAATCAGCGCCGAAAAAGACATGGCTGTGCCGGAGGCGGCTGTCCGTTTCGGCCATCTGGAGGAAAAGACAGAATACAGCTGCAGAGCGGTCTGGCTGCACTTACGGCGGCTTCCTCTGGACCAGGCAGAGCAGGGCCTGGACAGAATCGCCCAGGATATGGGGTACCGGGATTATCTGAAGCGCGCAGGCATCAGCGACAGCAAACTGTTCATTTTAAAGGCCATCGCGCGCCATGAGGACAGTTTACAGGGACTGCTGGAACGGCTGGCAGTGCTTCGCAGGACGATTGAGGAAAAAAAGTACGATGCGCAGTGCAGCTTCATCCTGTCAACCATTCATGCCAGCAAAGGCCTGGAATATGACAGGGTTTATCTCATGGATGTGGCAGACGGTATCTTTCCCGAGACCGTGCCGGAGCGTATGGAAAATATGGAGGAAAAAGAACGGCAGAATTATGAAGAAGAACGCCGTCTGTTTTACGTGGCCATTACCAGGGCAAAAGACATGCTTTCTGTCTTCCATCTGAACAGGAAATCGGTTTTCCGTACAGAATTGTTCTCCCAGATGAAATATATGAAATTCTGTGACGCCATAGGAGAGGGCCTGATTGTAAGGCATAAAAAATTTGGAGAGGGCGTCATCGTGGAAGCCGGGCAGACCCAGGTCCTCATCCAGTTCGGCAATAGACAGAGACGGCTTGATTTGAAGACGCTCTATGAAAATGACCTGCTGGTTCTGTAGGATGGCATAAAAAACGCGGGAATCTTAACTGTTCAGCAGTTTAAAACATTGAACCCATCATACCGATCAGCTGATCCCTCTGTACGGCATCCTCTGAACCTTTGACCCTGGAGGCCATGCCGTCCAGTTCCACCTTGCTGGCGGCAGCGCGCATGAGTTTTTCCTGAAATTCTCTTTTTTCTTCTTCCGCTTTCCGTGCCCTTCTCTCGGCTCTGGCCCGGTTCTGCAGGCGCAGATTGCTTTCCATGGTATACAGCATCTGAGTCATGTCAGTCATAGATTTACCTCCCAAACGTCAATGGTTTCCTGTTGCATATAATATCGGCTGCCTTTCCTCTTTCCTTAAGCGCGGAGAGAACCGAAAGCCTGCCGATTACTCCAAAACCGCATCCTCGAAAGTATTGTCCCATCCATAGCGTTTCAAATCCACTTTCCAGCCCTGGTCTGTCCGTTTTACCTCCACGCCCTCCGACTCCAGAAGAAGCTTCTGCAGGTCAGGAGTGTCAAAATAGGCGGCTCCGGCAAGCAGGCCCTTCGCGCTGACCACACGGTGGGCCGGGATATCCTCACCGGCAAGCCCGCATTTCAGGCCATAGCCCACCTGTCTGGCATTCTTTGGTTTTCCGCATAGCAGGGCAATCTGCCCATATGTGGCCACTTTGCCTTGAGGGATGCGCCTGCAGGCGATGGCCATTTTCTGATAAAAATCCATTGATGTCCCTCTTTTTATATGCTACAAATCAATCTCGACCTGGTATTCGTCATCAATCAGGATGTAATCATTGCCGTATTTTTTGCACATTTCCAGATTGCGGGCATTTTCCTCCACGAATGTGGTCTCATTGTACCAGGAATCATCCAGACGCTTTTCGATGACAGAGGCATACTTTCTGATATCGTCAAAATGGTTCCGGATATACCTTTCGGTCATGACGAGACAATAGTACCGGATTTCTTTCAGGTAATCTTCCTCAAAATCATTTTTCCAGTCACAGGGAATATAACAGCCTTCCACGATAAGGTTCTGGCTGTTTTCAATGGCGGTCTTTGCCATCTCCCTGACAACCGGCCACAGATAGGGTACCAGTTCATCGTCATCCGATGGAGTCAGATTGGTATAACCGCTTCTGATAAGGCCCATCTTCAGATGGTCAATAGACAGATAGGGGTATTGATATTTCTCCAGAAGCTTCTGGGCCAGCGCGGTCTTTCCCGTATGGGACGTGCCTGTAATCAGAATGATCATTTTTTCGCTCCTTGTACTATTATGATAACATTTTACCACAGATTTACCTTTTTGTGGTAAAATGATGGAAAAGAAACAGAACTATTTTGCGGCGATTTCGTTTCCTTATTATAAAGGACAAAATCGGAGGGAGGCCGGATTATGACAGCAATCTATTCGGTTTTACATTTGCTGGTGGACGGCATGTGCGCACTGGCCATGTTCGGCAGATTCCTTCCCCGGGGGAATGGACATCTTTACATATTGCTGTACAATTTCTGCGCGTTTTCGCTGCAGATGCCTTTCGGAGTGGCTCTGGATGCGCTGTGCGGGAGCGGAAAAGAGCGGCGTGGGGAAGTTCCTTTTCTGTTCGCGGCGGCAGGAGTGCTCTGTACGATTTCGGGAGTTTTCACACATCCTGTGGTTCTGGGGATTGGGAATGCGCTGTTCCATGTGGGCGGCGGTGTGGGAACGATACGGGAGGACGCGGCGAAAGGCCAAAAGGGCAGATGGCTGGGCATCTTTGTGGCACCGGGCGCTCTGGGGCTTTATCTGGGCACCTTATCAGGTAAAAATGGTTCCTGGAATCTGTGGATTCCCGGCACAGGTATTTTGATGCTGATGCTATGTGCCCGGGCAGTATATCAGTTGAAACGGCGGGACAGACACAGCCGGAAGGGCAGTCTCCGGGAAAGCAGCCTGCAGGAAAATGGCAATGGGGAAGAGGCCGACGGAGGGCAGGCTTCAAAGGGAATCGCAGCCGTGGCGGCCTGCTGCATGGCAGTGGTCATACTGCGTTCCTATGTGGGAATGGCGGTTGCTTTTCCCTGGAAAACGGGAATCCTGGCGGGCACATTGGCAGTTCTCGCCGTAGCAGGAGGAAAGATAGCGGGAGGATTTACAGCCGCGCGCTATGGGCTCCCTGGGACTACGGTAATCTCCCTGGGGCTGGCGGGAATCTGCTTTCTGCTTTCTTCTTCCTGGCTCCCGGGACTGGCAGCGCTGTTTTTGTTCAATATGACCATGCCGATTACCCTGTACTGGATGGTATGCAGTGTGCCCGAAATGCCAGGCTTTGCCTTTGGGTTCCTGACATTTGCGCTGTTTCTGGGGTTCCTGCCCGCGTATTTTGGGCTGATTCCGGCGGCAGGAGGCAATCTTGCGGGATGTGCGGGCAGCATAGTGTCCCTGCTGGCGCTGGCTGCGGGATATCGGCTGACAGGGAGGGACAGATGAAGACTTATCTGGTGAGGATGTTCGGCATTTCGCTGGCACTGACCATATTCGCGGAACTGATAGTGGCATTTCTGATACGATGGTTCATGAAACATATGGGAAAGGGCAGACGGAATGCGAAAGATACTTCCGTCGGTTCCGGCAGCCCGCAGCAGGGCGGGATAGTCCTGGGCAGCAAGAGGCATCTGGCTCTTCTGGTGGTGCTGGTGAATCTGCTGACGAATCCGCTGGCCGTGCTGCTGTGCTGGCTGGGCCGGATATATCTGCCGCCGTTTCTTTCCTTTCCGCTGCAGCTCGCGGTGGAAATGGCAGTGGTGGCGGCGGAGGCATGGATTTACCGCTGCTTTACGGAGAAGCCCGGCTGGCAGACAGGACGGCCAGTCCTGTTGGCAGTAATGGCAAACATATGTTCATGTTCATTGGGAGTCGTCTGCGCGAGACGGATTGATTTTGCGCTGTCGTTTATCCTGCGGATTAGACAGACGTGGTAGAGAGGATGGGGAACAGGAGGATGAATATGAGGAAATTGAATTATCTGCTGGCGGCGTTGGCGTGCTGTGTCTTATGCTCTTTTCCGGTGAGGGCTGATGTGATTATGGAGCCCATGGACTCCTTCTATGAGGAACATTCCGAGGAATGCTCCTATGTGGGGAGGGCGTTCACCGCCAACGGGCCGGACGGAAAAGTGTTCCTGTACAAGAGCCCTGAGCTGCCGGAGGTGGTGGACACATGGGAAAATGGCTACGAAGTGTATATTCAGTTCACCTATGAGGACAGGGACGGCGTCCTGTGGGGCGTGTATGACGATTATTCCGGCACCGTGGGCTGGATGCCCATGGATTATATGGAGCTGATTTATGACAGTATTTCCTTTCAGGAGGATCATGCGGAAGAGATAACATACCAGACAGGCACTCTGGGCGGCACATATCAGGGAGAGGCCGTCTTCCTCTGGAAATATCCCGGCTCTGAGGAATATGAACCTGTGCAGGAGGAGGCCGGCCTTCCGGATTACAACCGCGTCTACGAGGACGGGGAGGGGCACCGCTGGGGCCTGGTGAATTATTATTTCGGCTACAGGAACGTCTGGATCTGCATCGATGCCCCTGTAGCTGACTACGGGCAGCTCTATCCTGACGGTGCGCCGCAGACAGAAATACGGCCAGCCGATAGAGACAGTGACGCGCGGAATGGTACAGACCGCATCGTGCCGAAAGCGGACAAGGGTGTGATGGGGCTGGCGATAATCCTCGTGCTCTCAGTCGCAGTCGCTACGGCGGTTCTGCTTCTGGTTTTGCGTAAGAGAGGCGTTTCGGAGAAAAAGGAAGACTGAGGATTTTCAGTTGTATTTGCGGACATGATGTGGTACGCTTGGTATGGATGAAAATGAATCTATATGTAGCGATTAAATCTTGCCAATAAACCGGATAAACGGCATGACTTGCTGTGCTATGTAACCGGCAAGAATTAAATGCCGTTTATATACGAATGCGGGAGGGACAGATGTTTGGGAAAAAACGGATACAGCGGGCGGATTACGACAGGGAGAACTGGCGGCCGGTTTTAAAATGCAGCATCTGCAATGGAGAACAGGTGGCAGGCTTCAAGAACATCCACACAGGGGAGTTCAAAGAGGAATGCCTTATCCAGAGCAGTTCGGAACTGGAAGAGTTCAAACAGAAATACGGAATTTCGGAAATAACCAAGGAATATTAAGGAAACTCAGGAGAACGGAATACATATGAAAAGATTTTTATACGCAATTGTGGAAATTATAGCACGGATACACAGCCGTCTTCTGGAGCTGAACGATGCCTATGAATACAATTTTACCGACAAAGAGCTGCATTTCCTGATAATCGGCGCACTGGGGATGGCAATGATTTTTGTAGTACATCCTGTGTTCAAGTGGCTTGCCAGAAACAATCACATCATGATCATCAGTTGGATTTATGTATTCACTCTGATCATCGTCATAACTTTCGCTATCGAAATCGGCCAGAGGGTGACGAATACAGGAGCCATGGAATTTGCGGATATTATGTTCGGCGTACTGGGCTTTATCAGCATGTTCCTGGTATTTTCCGTGTTCCGCGGAATCTACCACCTGATTTTGAAACTGATTCGGGGCCAAGATGAAGAAGAGCGGGACTAGAAAACATAAAAGAGGGAATCCATGAAATTTTTACATATCTCAGATTTGCATATCGGAAAGCGTGTCAATGAATTCTCCATGATTCCGGACCAAAAATATATTCTGAAGCAGATATCGGATATCGCTGTTTCGGAAAGTGTGGACGCAGTGCTGATTGCGGGGGACATCTATGACAAGCCGGTGCCCTCTGCGGAGGCCGTGCAGATATTTGACAGGTTCCTGACAGGCCTTGCGGACTTCGGGAAAAAAGTCTTTGCGGTGAGCGGCAATCATGACTCGCCGGAGCGGATCGCGTTCGGTGCGCAGTTGATGAGCGGAAGGGGCGTGCATGTTTCTCCGGTGTACGAGGGAGAGGCGGCGTGCCGGATGTTGTCAGATGCCTATGGAGAAATCGGCGTATATCTCCTCCCTTTCATAAAGCCCGCTATAGTCCGGCATGCGCTGGAGGGAGAGCCGGAGTGCCCGGTGCCGGAAAGCTATCAGGACGCGGTGAAATTAGCTGTAGACCGTATGGAAATAGACGGCACAAGACGCAATATCCTCATAGCCCATCAGTTCGTGACCGGGGCGGGGCGCTGCGATTCGGAGGAAGCGGCAGTGGGAGGCCTGGACAACGTGGACGGTTCGGTCTTCGACCGTTTTGACTACGTGGCTCTGGGACATATCCACAGCCCCCAGTCCGTGGGCAGAGAGTGTGTCCGATACTGCGGCACGCCTCTGAAATATTCTTTTTCCGAGGCAGAGCAGGAGAAATCCGTCACAATCGTGGAGCTGCGGGAGAAAGGACAGATTCAGCTTTCCACAGTGCCTCTGCGTCCGCTGCATGACATGCGGAAAATCAGGGGCGCCTATCTGGAAGTGATGTCCAAAACCTTTTATCAGGATACGGACACGGAAGACTATGTGCAGATCACGCTGACGGATGAGGAGGATATTCCAGACGGCCTGCAGAGGCTCCGCACAGTCTATCCGAATCTGATGCGTCTGACTTACGACAACAGCCGCACCAGACAGGACCAGGATGTGGATGTGGCGGAGATGGTGGAACAGAAATCGGAACTGGAACTGTTCGGAGAGTTCTATGAATTGCAGAACAACCAGCCCATGAGCGGGGAACAGCATAATTTCGTGAAAAAGATGATAGAGAACCTGGCGGGGGGAGGTTATGAGGCATGAAACCAGTTAAACTTGTCATGAACGCATTCGGCCCCTATGCGGACAGGACGGAAATAGATTTTGACAGTTTCGGCGGACAGGGGCTGTACCTGATCACAGGGGATACCGGGGCGGGAAAGACCACGATATTTGATGCCATAACTTTCGCGTTGTATGGGGAGGCCAGCGGCGACGTGCGCCGTTCGGATATGTTCCGCAGCAAGTATGCGAAAGAAGATGTTCCCACCTATGTGGAATATACCTTTATCTGCCGCGGCAAAAAATATACGGTAAAACGTAATCCGGAATACATGAGGCCGAAAGGGCGGGGAACAGGCTATACGACTCAGAAAGCCGAGGCGGAGCTGATTTATCCGGATAAAAGGGCGCCGGTCACGAAGACAAAGGATGTGACAAAGGCTGTGACAGAGCTGATTGGACTGGACCGAAAACAGTTCACCCAGATTGCCATGATAGCCCAGGGGGATTTCCAGAAGCTGCTGCTGGCAGGGACAGAGGAGCGGGGGGACATCTTTCGCCAGATTTTCGGCACAGGCCTTTACCGGAGGATTCAGGAACAGCTGAAAGCGGCGGTAAAGCTCCAGCGGGATGAATATGAGGAGCTGAAACGCAGCATGAACCAGTATATGGACAGTATCGTCAGTACAGACAGTGCGGATGCCGGCATCTGCGAAAGGCTTCAGGAACTGCAGAAGACGAAGTTCGACGGTACGGTCGAAGAGGGGATAGAGCTGCTGGCAAAACTGTGCGCGGAGGATGCCGCCGCGCTTAAGATGATAGACGGTCAGCTGGAGCAGCTGGATGAAGAAATCAGGAAGAAAGACCGGCTCATCATAGACATCAGACACCGGGAGGAGCAGCGAAAGACCCTGTCGGAGAACCAGAGGAAACAGGAGGAGCTCCAGGAGGAGCTTGCCCGCAGGAAAGATATTTTTGTGCAGGCCGGCCAGAACCGGGAGAAGTGCGGTCCGCTGGAGGAGCAGATTCAGGCAGCCAGGAAAATCCTGGAGACATTCGACAGCCTGGAGGCCTTGCAGGAAGCCCGGAGAGCTGGTGAACAGGAAATCCAGGCAGAAAAAAAACGCTGCGGGGATATTGCTTTAAGGAGGCAGGCGCTGGAGACCGCTTTGCTGGAGGAGCAGGAAACCTACCGGCTGCTGGCAGGCGCCGGAGAGGCAAAAGAGCGCCTGGAGCGGAGGCGCAGCGACATCCTGCGTCAGCTGCAGAATATCCAGCGCCAGAACGAAGACCTGGGACAGGAGATAGCGCGTCTGCGGAAGACAGAGCAGGCCCTTACCGATAATCAGAAGAACCAGCAGGAACTTTTGGCGGACATTGCGGATAGGCAGAGCAGAATAGAGGCCCTGAATAACCGGGATGCAATGCTTTCTTCAGTGGAGCAGATAAGCGGAAAGCTTGCAGGCCAGCGGGAGCTTTTGCAGAGGCTGATCAAAGAACGGCAAGAGGCAGAAAAAGAGGGGGCCCGGATAAGGACTGTGCTGGGCGAACTGTCTGAGCGCAGCGAGACTTTGAGCGCAAGAAAAGATACCTATGAGAAAGAGCGGCAATCTCTTAAAAATATCGGGGAAACCGTCCTGGCATTCCGCCATGAGGCGGATGAGGCTAAGCAGAGGATACGTCTGTGCGAAGAGCATTCCCATGCCCTGGAAGCATCTGGCAAGGCTGCGGCTGCCCTGGAAAAGACCTATGAGAAAGAGCGGGAAAGCGCAGAGGCGCATCAGCGGGAGTGGAACTGCTGTCAGGAAGAGTGGGAGTCGCTGGGAGACACAGAATCCCGCAGGCTGCTGGCGCAACAGCGGCAGGAAAAGCTGCGGGAGGCGAAGCTTGCGCGGGACAAGCTGAGTGCGGAAACGGAAAATCTGGAGATGCTTCAAAAAGAGCTGTTCTCCGTAAGGGAAGAGTATCTTACAGCAGCAGAGGAAAAGCTTCGGCTGGGAGATGCGTATCGGAGAATGGAGCAGCAGTTCCTGGACGCCCGGGCGGGAATGCTTGCCAGAGGCCTGGAGGAGGGGGCGGCCTGTCCTGTGTGCGGTTCTGTGCATCACCCGGTTCTGGCCCGTGTCCCTGAGTCTGTGCCGGAAAAAGCGGTTCTGGACAGGAAAAAGAAAGAACTGTCTGCCGCTGAGGCAAAGGCTGAGCGGCTCAGCGAGAGAGCCGGACATCTGGGGGAACAGCTCCGGAGACAGTTGTTTCAGATAGAGGATATGGCTCATGGGCTGCTCTGCATGGCTGTGCTGTGGGAGCAGGCTGACGGACAGGAAAAGCCGGACTTTGTCCTGGAAGAGGAATCCGGGGAGGATGCAGGGTTCCAGAAAAAGCTGAACGGATTTATTGATGAAATACAAAATAGAATAAAATGTTTTGAAGAATCCCTGGAAACGGAAATGCTCAGAGCCCAACAGGCATGCGGCAGGAAAAAGGAACTGGATGAACTTCTGAAAGCCGCGGGACAGAGACAGAAAGAATTGGATCAGAGGCGGCAGGATGCATTGCTGAAGCTGAATACTGCCAGGGGCCAGCATTCCGAAAAACAAACGCAGTGGGAAAGATTTTTATCGGAGCTGCCCGACAATCTCCTGCCCGGGCCCAAAATGCCCCGAGCGGAATGGCCTGCGGAGAAAATATCATCCTCTCTGCGCCGGGTATATGAGAACAGCTGCATGAAATTGGAGCAGGCCGAAACGGGAAGAAAGCAGCTGGAGAGTTTAGAGGCGCACATCGCAGAGGCAGAAGAGAGGAAAAAGCAGCTGGAAGAAATGATAGCACAAAACAGGGAGCAGGCCGCCAATCTGCTGGGCCGCGAGGAATCTGCCGGAAAACAGTTGGCCGGGGAATTACAGAAAACGAGGACAGTAACGGCGGAAACAGACGGATTGTTTGAGGAATATGGTCAGGACAATCCAGGAATCACGACTGCTGAGATATCTGAAGACAATCAGGAGAAAGAAATTTCTGTATCTTTGGCTCAGATAGAATCCTATCTGACCAGTCTGACCCAATGGGAAAAGAGGATACAGGCTGAGATCATGCTCCGTCAGCAGTTGGCAGAGAATCGCCGGCAGAAAGAAGAGCAGCTGTCCCGGATACAAACCCTGCTGGGCGGACTGGAAAAGGAGCTTGCGGGCATCCAAAGCAGAAAAGCGGACCGTGCAAGGCAGCTGCGGGACAGTCTCATTGCTTTTTGCGACAGCCAATCCGGAAACCCGGCAGACATGGAACTTTCTCCAGGCTGTCAGCCGGAGGAGGCAGCTTTGCAGAAGCTTGCCATACAGGCGCTGGAGAAGCTTTCGGATGCCATGCTTCTTTTGGAGGAAGATATCCGGCGAAACCGCACAGAACTGGAGAGACGGCAGGAACTGGAACAGAGCATCCCGCAGAAAGAAGCGCTCAGGAATCAGCTTCTGGAGGAATGCCGGGAACTGGAGCTGGCTCTGGCCGGGAAAGCTGCGGAGAACGCGGCAAGGCAGGAGCAGATAGCGGCTCTCACAGAACAGCTTGGCGGAGAGACCAGAGACAGGACGCTGGAACGCATTTCCGTCCTGCAGAAGCAGAAAACAGAGCTGGAGGAGGCCTATCAGCTGGCAGAACATAACTTTTCGGAATACCGAACCCAGAACGAGCGCCTGACCGCAACAATCGAGACATTGCGGCAGCAGCTGGCTGCGGCAGGAGACATCCGGCTTCAGGAGGAAACAGTGGCCGCGGAAAGAGAGGAGAGGCAGCGCGCCAAAAGAGAGAGCAGCGCCAGAAGGGACCGGATATACACAGCTCTCACCCGAAACCAGGATATCCTGCACAAGGTCAGAGGCAGACAGGAGGATATCGCCGCGGTGGAGAAAAAGTATATATGGATGCGCGCTCTGGCCGACACTGCCAATGGCAATCTGACCGGTAAACAGAAGATAGAGCTGGAGACCTATATCCAGATGACTTATTTCGACCGTATCATCAGAAGGGCGAATCTGCGTCTTCTGACCATGAGCGGCGGACAATATGAACTGAAGAGGGAGCAGGGAGACAATCTGAAAGGAAAAGCAGGACTGGAACTTGGCGTGATCGACCATTATAACGCCACTGGGCGCAGCGTGAAGACCCTGTCAGGGGGCGAGTCCTTTCAGGCATCCCTTTCTCTTGCGCTGGGCCTGGCGGACGAAATCCAGTCTTACGCCGGAGGAATCCAGATGGAGTGCATGTTCGTGGACGAGGGCTTCGGCTCCCTGGACGAGGAGGCCCTGGCCCAGGCCATGAATGCCCTCCGGCAGCTCACCGAGGGCAGGCGTCTGGTAGGCATCATTTCCCATGTATCCGAGCTGAAAGAGCGCATCGACAGGAAAATCCTGGTCACCAAATACAGAGACAGGGACGGAATCGGCAGCAAGGTGAAGATAGTGATATAAATGGCCATATAAAAGTCGGTTTTACAGCACTTGACAAATATATCGGCAGGTGATATATTGATAGTATGATATATCGCCTGCCGATACGTTGTGCTGCGATATGACGATCTGCGGCAGGAAACGGAAGGAGAGAAAATGGAGAAGCAGACCCCATTGACGGAAGCGCTGTTCTATATTCTATTGTCCGTTCGAAAGCCCAACCACGGCTACGGAATCATCCAGGAGGTGCAGGAACTCACGGACGGGCGGGTAGTGCTGGGCCCCGGCACCCTTTATGGGGCCATGCAGACCATGACGGCCAGGGGATGGATCCGGATTTACAGCGAAGAGACAGATTCCCGGAAGAAAAAGGAATATATCATCACGGAGACCGGCAGAAAAGTTTTTGCGGAAGAAAAAAGGCGTCTGGAGGAACTTCTGCGGAACGCGGAGAGAATGGAGGAGGGGACATGGTAAGATTTCGGCTGTATGCAAATAAGGACGAGGAGACGGCATACCTGAATGAAATGGCGGCGAGAGGCTATGCGATGACAGGATTTTTCGCAGGTTTCTACTCTTTTGAAAAATGCCGGCCCGGGGAGTTCATCTATCAGGTGGACATCACGGAGGGGTGGTTCCGGGTGAGCAGCGACTACAGGGAATTCATGCAGGAAATGGGCGTGGAAATCATATGTCCGTGGGGGATGTGGGTGATCCTGCGGAAGAAAGCGGCGGAGGGCCCTTTCGTGCTCTATACGGATGTGGAGTCCGGCATCGAGCATTATACGAAGATCAAGAAAATGTTTAAGACGGCTACGATGCTCGAACTTATCTGTCTCATCATGGAGATTGCGCTTGCCGGCAGCACCACGGATAAGGCCACAATCGCTATGGCCCTGGCTTTCATTTCCCTGGTGGGAGCAATCGTCATTGTTTTCTTACGGGAGATAGCCCGGGTGAACGGGATTCTGGCACAGCTCCGGGAAAGGGCAGGACAGGATTCTCCCGGGAATCGATGCGGGAAGTCCAATGTGTCGCTTCTTCTGTCTCTGGGGCTTATCCTGAATGGAATTGGCTATCTGATACCGACGGGGAGCACCCTGTATGCAGCGGTGAGGGGTATCCTCCACGGCCTGGCCATTGTCTTTATGGGCCTGGGAATCATAAGCACATTGTGGAAGAGAGGAGACTGAGGATTAACGCGATGGAAAGCGGCGGACGGACTGCTTGACATCCCCTGGCGCGGACGGTATAATCAAATCAGTAATGAGGAACCGAAAACGCAGGAATACAGAGGGGAGAGGCCGCATGATTCGTTTTGGAACCGGCGGCCGGCTGGCCGTCATAGGGGACGGATTTACAAAGCAGAACATTCAGATTCCGGCCAGGGCATTGTGCGGGTCACCACGGGCGGTGAAACAGGGGGATAGCTATGGAAGAAATCATGGAATCATTATCTAATGAAAAAATGCAGTTCGCGGTGCTGATCGATGCCGACAACATCAGCTCGAAATACGCGGTCACAATATTTGAAGAACTGGAAAAGTACGGTGTCACCAGCTACCGGCGCATCTACGGCAACTGGTCCAAGGGAAACGGCTGGTCAGAGGGCATGCTCCTGGAGTATTCCATCATGCCCGTGCAGCAGTTTTCCTATACTACAGGGAAAAACGCCACGGACATGGCTATGGTAATCGATGCCATGGACATTCTTTACAAAAACAAAGTGCAGGGCTTCTGCCTGGTCACCAGCGACAGCGATTTCACAAGGCTAGCCATGCGCCTGCGGGAGGAGAACATGTTCGTGCTGGGTATGGGGGAATCCAAGACGCCTCTGGCGCTGACAAGGGCCTGCAATAAATTCATCCATCTGAACCTGGTGGCAGACGCAGGAGACAGCGCCGCCGAGGTGAGGACTTCTTCCGGAGAGAAAGGTTCCAGAACAGGCGGATACGGCGGACAGACGGATACGGCGGCCGCCGACGAGCAGAACGTGACATCCCTGGCCGAGGTGCGCCAGGTGATTCTGGCTTTAATCAACGAAAACGGCGGAAAGCATGTGGATCTGGCCCAGCTGGGCAATCGCCTGAATGACAAATTTTCGGATTTTGATGTGCGAAATTACGGTTATTCCAAGCTGAGCACCATGATAGATCAGGAACTCACCGACCTGCATGTGAAGAAAATCAGCAACCAGTATTATGTGGAACGCCGCTCCAACCTGACCAAGGAAGAGCTGGAGCGGGAAATCTGCCGCATGATTGAGAAGAACGGCGGCATGGTGGAGAATCTGGCCAGCCTGAACGACGAACTGCACAAGAAATACAAGCAGCTGGACTTCAAGCAGTTCGGCTACAGCAGGATTTCCAGTTTCCTGCGGAGCCTGAACTCCGTGACAGTCCACGAGAACGAGGTATCTTTGAAAAAGTAGAACGGAGACGGTATCAGACAAAAATGGATTTGAATATATTTGACTACATGCGCAGCAACGATATGGAAAAGGAGGCTCCGCTGGCTGCCAGGATGCGCCCCAGGACGCTGGATGAGGTAGCGGGGCAGGAGCACATCATCGGAAAGGACAAGCTGCTCTACCGGGCCATCAAAGCGGACAAAATCAGTTCCGTCATCTTCTACGGGCCTCCCGGCACGGGAAAGACCACGCTGGCCAAGGTAATCGCCAGCACTACCAGCGCCGAATTCACCCAGATCAACGCCACTGTGGCCGGCAAGAAAGACATGGAGGAAGTAGTGGCAAAGGCCAAAGAGATACAGGGGATGTACGGAAAGCGCACCATCCTCTTTATCGATGAGATACACCGCTTCAACAAGGCCCAGCAGGATTATCTGCTGCCCTTCGTGGAAGACGGAACCGTGATATTGATTGGCGCCACCACGGAGAACCCTTACTTCGAGGTGAACGGCGCTCTGCTGTCCCGCTCCATCATTTTTGAGCTGAAGCCCATTCCCATGGAGGCTGTGCGGGAGCTTCTGAAAAAAGCCGTCTACGATACGGAGAGGGGCATGGGCGCTTATGAGGCGGTAATCGACGAGGACGCTCTGGATTTCCTGGCGGACATTTCCGGCGGGGATGCCAGACATGCCCTGAACGCCATCGAACTGGGCATCATGAGTACGGGCCGCGGCGATGACGGAAAGATACATATCACTTTGGATGTGGCCCAGGAGTGCATCCAGAAGAGGGCGGCGCGGTACGACAAGTCCGGCGACAACCATTATGATACCATTTCCGCGTTCATCAAGAGCATGAGAGGGTCTGACCCGGACGCCGCGGTCTACTATCTTGCCAGGATGCTCTATGCGGGAGAAAATGTGGCGTTCGTGGCCAGACGGATCATGATATGCGCAGCGGAGGACGTGGGGAACGCGGATCCGCAGGCGCTGGTGATAGCCACCAATGCCTCCCTTGCGGTAGAGCGCATCGGCATGCCGGAGGCCCAGATTATCCTGGCCCAGGCCGCGGCCTATGTGGCCAGCGCGCCCAAGAGCAATTCGTCCAGCGAGGCCGTCTTCAGAGCGATGGAGGAAGTAGGCCGGACAGGGAATCTGCCGATCCCCACCCACCTGCAGGATGCCCATTACAAGGGAGCGGCGAAGCTGGGCCGGGGGACAGGCTATAAATATGCCCATGACTATCCCAATCATTACGTGAAGCAGCAATATCTTCCCTATGAGCTGGACGGAAAAGAGTTCTACAGGCCCAGCGGAAACGGCTATGAGGCGAAGATACGGGAGCACATGCAAAGAATCAAAAAAGAGGAAAACGAAAGACAGAAGACACAGAACGCATGAAAGAAAAGGTGCGGCATCCTCATTCAGAGGAAACTGCACCTTCTGTGAAGAACATGACAGATTATCAGATATACTACATAACGCCAGAATTTACCGTATTGCCTTGGTTAAACGTATATGGCTGGCGTTATGTAGTCAGGTTACTCGGAAATTTTAACTGTTAAGCAGTACAAATCAAGTATAGCATGGTTCAGAGGTAATGTCCATTCGGATTCCGTTTCAAAAAAGCTCCCCCACCAGATACTGGTATATCTCCTGGTTCTTTTCCTGCCATTTATTACAGATGTTCTCGGCAATTTCCTCCGTGGGGACAGATATCCGGATGTCCACCAGGTTGATGTCCCTGTCCTTTGCCACCAGATGGGCCTCGTATCCTCCGGCTCTGGCAGTGTAATAATAATCTCCCAGCACGGAAACCTCATTGCGGAGCACATACTCGTTTTCCCGGAAGTAGTCATCGATATCCTGTTTGATACTGTAATTAATCAGGTTCCGGAAAAAGTTCAGCGTCTCCCGCCCCTCCGCCGTGATGGACAGATGGGTGCGGTTGCGGATGGTCTCCTGGGAAATCATATGGGCCTCGGTGAGCGCATTGATGACCTGCTGGAGGGTCAGATAGTTCGTATATTCCTTTTCCAGGATATAATCGCTGACCTGCGCGTTGGTCAAAGGGAAATTGACCCGGTTCAGCATGTATAGCACGATTAACTTATACAGAGTCAGTGGATCCTGTAGCATTTTCCCGCTTCCTTTCATTCAGCTTTTAAACAACCCGGAATCTGTATGTACTGGGCTCAGTCCCGGATGTGGGACTTCACGGCCTCCGCCACCAGCTCCGCCACTTTCGGATTGAAAGCCTCCGGCATGATATTGTCTTCACTAAGCTCGCTTTCAGGCACAAGTCCGGCAATGGCCTCCGCGGCTGCCAGCTTCATCTCTTCCGTAATCTGCGCCGCGCGGCCCTCCAGCGCGCCCTTGAAGATGCCAGGGAACGCCACCACATTGTTCACCTGGTTGGGGAAATCGCTGCGGCCCGTACCCACCACCCGGGCACCGGCAGCCCTGGCGATATCCGGCATGATTTCCGGCACCGGGTTAGCCATGGCAAACAGGATGGCATCGTGGTTCATGGCGCTTACCATTTCCGCTGTGACGATATTGGGGGCGGATACCCCTACGAAGATATCGGCTCCTCTCAGGGCATCTGCCAGAGTGCCCGTCTCGCCTGTCAGGTTGGTGACCTCTGTCATTTTCCGCTGCATCCAGTTCAGGCCCTCCGTGGATTTGGAGAGGATGCCCGCCTTGTCGCACATCAGGATATTGGGGAAACCATAGGTCAAAAGCAGCCTGGTGATGGCCACGCCGGCGCTTCCGGCCCCATTTACCACGACACGGCAATCCTCTTTCTTTTTGCCCACGACCTTTAACGCGTTGATGATGCCGGCCAGCACCACGATGGCAGTGCCGTGCTGATCGTCATGGAAGACCGGGATGTCCAGCGCCGCTTTCAGCCGCTCCTCAATCTCAAAGCACCTGGGAGCGCTGATATCCTCCAGATTGATGCCTCCAAAGGCGGGGGCAAGCCATGTGACGGCCTTGATAATCTCCTCCGTGTCCTGCGTGTCCAGACAGATGGGCACCGCGTTGACACCGCCGAATTCCTTGAAGAGAACGGCTTTTCCCTCCATGACGGGCATGGCGGCATGGGGACCGATGTTGCCCAGCCCCAGGACGGCGCTTCCGTCGGAGACCACAGCCACAGTATTGGCTTTCATGGTATATTTATAGGCGTTCTCCTTGTCCTCGGCGATAATCTTACAGGGCTCTGCCACGCCGGGAGTGTATGCGATGGAGAGATCCTCCCTGGATTTCACCGGGGCCTTGGATACGATTTCAAGCTTGCCGTTCCACTGTTCATGCATCATAAGAGCCTTTTCGTTGTTCGTCATGATTCTACCTCTTTTCCTGCTGTTTTATAAACCGGCATGGGCTGCCAGTGTTTTTCCCGGACAATGCCCGCTTGCCTGAAGATGCAACCGGACTACCAGTATCATATAATAGTTTGCGGTCTTTCGCAAGTTTTTTATAAAATAAGACATTTTTGTCATAATTATAAATTGGGGGTTCCTATTTTTGGAAAAGTGTATTATAATAGGAACATAAAGTATGGGTTCGACCATACGGATCAAGGCTGCACATCAATGACTGATCTGGCTGTGCCCCCCTTTTATCTATGACAATAGAATGAATCAGGTGTTTTTCTGTTGTCTTGCGACAATTAAAATCAGGAGGAATCTATGAAAGAAAAGTATGAATCACTGGCACTTGTACAGTTAAGGGAGCTCGCGAAAGTACGCGGGCTTAAAGGTACATCTTCCATGAAAAAAGCCGATTTGGTGGAGGCCATGCTGGCTGAGGACGAACGGCAGAAGAAGCAGGAGACAGAAAATGCCCCGAAACGCGAGGCGGCACAGCAGAAAGAGGAGAGCGCTCCAAAGACGGTACAGCCAAAAGCGGAGAGTGCCCCAAAGCGTGAGGCGGCGCAGCAGAGCAATGAAAGCGCCCCGGAATCTTCGCGCAAGAAGAATATTGTGACCAATAAGCGCCCGGCCTCCTCCCAGCAGAGGAATCTCCGCGCACAGAAAACAGTGATGGATGAGAGCAGTTACAAGGCGGAGCCCGCTGCAGCGGCAGAGAGTCCCAGAAAAGCGGACGAGCCTCTTAAGGCAGCGGAACAACCGGCAGCGCCTCAGAGCGCGCCCGCGGCCCCGGCAGCTCAGAATAATACAGCCGCACCCACAGCACAGCGTACTCCCCGCTCCACGGAGGTCTATGATGAGAAGACATACCCCAAGGAGCTCGACAGCGGCGAGGAGGCCAGCGGCATCCTGGAGGTCATGCCTGACGGCTACGGTTTCATCCGCTGCGAGAATTACCTGCCCGGAGAGAATGACGTCTATGTGGCCCCCAGCCAGATACGCCGTTTCGGATTAAAGACCGGCGATATCCTGCGGGGCAACAAGCGCATCAAGACCCAGCAGGAGAAGTTCAGCGCATTGCTGTTCATCCGGACCATCAATGGCTATACCATCGAAGAGGCTTCCAAGCGTAAGGCCTTTGAGGATATGACGCCTATCTTTCCCGATGAGCGCATCAAACTGGAGACTCCGGGCTGCAGTGTGGCCATGAGGGTCATGGATCTGGTCAGCCCTATCGGCAGAGGACAGCGCGGTATGATCGTGTCACCGCCCAAGGCCGGCAAGACCACCCTGCTGAAAGAGGTGGCGAAGTCTATCCTGCGCACAAATCCGGATGTGCATATGCTGATACTGCTGATAGATGAGCGTCCCGAGGAAGTGACGGATGTGAAAGAAGCCATCATCGGCACCAATGTGGAGGTCATTTATTCCACTTTCGATGAGCTTCCGGAGCATCACAAGAGAGTGTCCGAAATGGTCATCGAGCGCGCAAAACGCCTGGTGGAACATAAGAAAGATGTCATTATCCTGCTGGACAGCATCACCCGTCTGGCGAGAGCCTACAATCTGGTAGTGCCTCCCAGCGGACGTACCCTTTCCGGCGGTCTGGATCCCGCGGCGCTCCATATGCCTAAACGGTTCTTCGGAGCGGCGCGAAACATGCGAGGCGGCGGAAGCCTGACCATCCTTGCCACGGCTTTGGTGGACACCGGCAGCAAGATGGACGATGTGATATATGAGGAATTCAAGAGTACAGGCAACATGGAGATGATTCTGGACCGGAAACTGTCCGAGAAGCGCATCTTCCCGGCTATCGACCTGGCGAAGTCCGGCACCCGGAGAGAAGACCTGCTTCTGAGCAGCGAAGAACTGGATGCCATCAACATCATGCGCAGAGCTCTGAACGGCCTGAAATCCGATGAGGCCACGGACCGCATTTTGGACATGTTCGCGCGGACGAGAAACAACAACGAATTTGTCCAAATGGTAAAAAGAAACAAATTTATTTAAAATAGGACTTGCAACTCCATACTCTATATGCTACAATAATAGCGCTGTTTGTGGTTCCATAAGCAGTGCGGATGTGAACAGGGAATAATATGGAAGAGAAGCATTCCAATGGAAGAATCTTTCCAATGAAGTTTCGCAGCTGCGAATCTATTATAAAGAGGTGAATGAGATGAAGGAAGGAATCCATCCTAAGTACTATCAGGCAACCGTGACTTGTAACTGCGGCAACACTTTTGTGACCGGCTCCACGAAGCCCGAGATTCATGTAGAAGTTTGCTCCAAATGCCATCCGTTCTACACTGGCCAGCAGAAAATGACCAGAGCTGACGGACGTATTGAGAAGTTCAATAGGAAATACGGCGTAAAATAGGAATCGCAGGAAAGGTTGAGGTGATTGCATCTCAACCTTTTTTACACCGATGTTCAAAGCAGCTTTAGCTGACGGCTTTTGATAAAGGGCCGGAGCTAAAGCTATTTGACATGGAATTGAGGAATCGCATTCGAATTGAAGAAATGCAAAATGCATTTGCGTGGAGAAATGCGCTCATTGGAGGAAGAGTATGGCATCAAAAAGAATTTGCCGCTATTCCGGCATAGGCGGGCAGGCCGTGCTGGAGGGCATTATGATGAAAAATAAAGAAAAATACGCCGTGGCCGTGAGACGTCCCGACGGGGGCGTATCCGTGGAAGTGGATAATTATCCGGGAATCCTGAAAGGCAGCAAGATAAAGGAGATTCCGTTCATCAGGGGAATCTTCAATTTCATAGATTCGCTGGCGCTGGGCATGAAATGCCTGAACTTCTCAGCCTCCTTTTATGAGGAGGAAGAAGGCGGGGAGCAGAAACCGAAGAACGAGACCGGGGAAAAGCTGCTTTCTGTTTTGGTCACCTGTTTTGCCGTAGTGCTGGCTCTGGGGATTTTCGTAGTGCTTCCTTACTACCTGACCTCTCTGCTGAAGAGTTCCCTGCGGAACCAGTCCCTGATGGCCATCATCGAGGGCGTGATGCGCATCCTGATTTTTATCCTGTATGTGGGCGGCATCAGCCTTATGAAAGATATCAGGAGGCTATACCGTTACCATGGGGCAGAGCATAAATGCATCAACTGCATTGAGAGAGGCCGTCCGCTGACTGTGCCGAACGTGATGAGGAGTTCAAGGCTCCACAGAAGATGCGGCACCAGCTTTATCTTTTTTGTGTTTCTGGTGAGCATTATATTGTTTTTCTTTATCAGGGTGGAGAATCCTGTGGCCAGAGTGGGGATTCGGATTCTGCTGATGCCTGTGGTGGCCGGGATTTCCTATGAAATCATCCGTCTGGCCGGGCGCAGCAACAATATCCTGATACAGATTATATCCGCGCCCGGGATGGCAATCCAGCGCATGACCACCAAGGAGCCGGATGAGAGCATGGCAGAGGTGGCGATTGCGGCGGTAGAAGCCGTGTTCGACTGGAAACAATATCTGAAAGATAATTTCGGATATGAGACAGAGGATCCTGACACAGAGGAGCAGGCCGACGCATGATAAGTGAAGAAAAGCATTCGTACGAGGAATTGTACCGCCTAGGAAAAGGCGAGCTGGAATCTGCGGGAATTTCCGAGGCGGAGCTGGATGCCAGACTGCTGCTGGAGCATGTCTGTGGGACGAACAGGAACGATCTGCTGGTGCATGGGGACAGAGAAGTGGCCGCAGCGGAGCAAAATGTTTACGAAAGGCTGCTTGCCGGACGTAAGGAACGGATACCTCTGCAGCAGCTCACGGGCAGGCAGGAGTTCATGGGACTGGAATTCGCGGTGAATGAGCATGTGCTGATTCCCAGGCAGGATACGGAGATTCTGGTGGAGGAAGTGCTTCGCAATCTGTACGACGGTATGCGGATATTGGATCTGTGCACGGGGTCTGGCTGTATTTTGATAAGTCTTCTGCATTATTCCAATGATTGCGAGGGTGTGGGGACGGACATCTCTGCGGAGGCCCTGGATGTGGCCAGGCAGAATGCACAGAAGCTGTTGGGCATACAGGCCGGAGCAGGTGATGCTCTGACATTCCATGGCACAGAGGAGAGCGCGGAAAACCGGGATGGGAGAATTTCTTTTATACAGGGTGATTTGTTTGAAAAGGTGGAAGGAAAGTTTGACATCATTGTGTCAAACCCACCCTATATCTGCAGGAATGTCATCGAGACCCTGATGCCGGAAGTGCGGGAGCATGAGCCTTTGCTTGCGCTGGATGGCGGAGAGGATGGCATTTCTTTCTATCGCAGGATAATGGAGGAATGCGGCTCATATCTGTGCGGGGGCGGAATGCTTTTTCTGGAGATAGGGTACGATCAGGCCGCAGATGTCAGGAAACTGATGGAAGATGCAGGATTCCTGGAGGTAAGTGTAGTAAAGGACTATGGGGGACAAGACCGGGTGGTCTATGGGACAAAACCATTTGCCTGACAGAATTGCCTTTGAAAAGCAGGGCCTTTGAAATAAGCGGCATTTGTGGCACGGAATGGCGAATAGTGAATGGAAGAAGAACTTTCCATGGAAGATTTGCGACAGGCCGCGGCAGCGGCAGAATGTGAGGATATATGTTTGACAAGTTAGAGGATTTATTGATTCGGTTTGAAGAGATTTTGAGCGAACTCCATGAGCCTACGGTAACCTCCAATCAGGAGAGGTTCCGAAAGCTGATGAAAGAGCAGAGCGATTTGACTCCCATTGTTGACGCTTACACGGAATACAAGAAATGCAATCAGGAAATTGCGGATTCTCTGGAATTGCTGGATGTGGAAAGCGATGAAGAGATGCGGGAGATGATAAAGGAGACCCTGAACGAGAACAGGAAGCGGGTGGAGACGCTGGAGCAGGAGCTGAAGATTCTGCTTCTTCCCAAAGACCCGAACGATGACAAGAATGTAATCGTGGAAATCCGCGCAGGCGCAGGCGGGGATGAGGCAGCCTTATTTGCGGCGGAAATCTATCGGATGTATGTGCACTACGCCGAGAGCCAGCGGTGGAAAGTGGAGACCCTGAATGTAGATGAAATCGGCATAGGCGGCATGAAAGAAGTGCAGTTCACCATTGACGGCCAGGGCGCTTATTCCAAGATGAAATATGAAAGCGGCGTGCACCGCGTACAGCGGGTGCCGGAGACGGAGAGCGGCGGACGTATCCACACATCCACGATCAGCGTGGCCGTGATGCCGGAAGTGGATGAAGATATCGATATAGTCATTGATGAGAAAGATATCCGCATTGATGTAATGCGGGCATCCGGAAACGGCGGACAGTGTGTAAATACCACGGATTCCGCGGTGCGCCTGACACATTATCCTACGGGCATCGTGGTGTACAGCCAAACGGAAAAGTCCCAGCTGCAGAACAAGGCGAAAGCTTTCGCGCTGCTGAAAGCAAAGCTGTATGATATCGAGCAGCAGCAGCGCCATGACGCGGAGGCGGAACTGCGCCGCAGCCAGATAGGTACTGGAGACCGTTCCGAGAAGATTCGCACCTACAATTTCCCCCAGGGGCGCGTCACGGATCACCGCATCGGTCTGACGATTTATAAGCTGGATAAAGTCATGAACGGAGACATTCAGGAAATCCTGGACGCCTGTATCGCAGCAGACCAGGCGGCTAAGCTGGTGAAAATGGGTGAAAACTAGATAGAAAAATTAGAAATAACTATCAAATTTCACTATTGATTTCCTGAAGGATTCTTGTATAATTATTCTCGACATATGGGTATACCCATTTGAAAGAGGAGGATAATCATGAAAAAATTAACATCATTTCTATTGACAGCTGTATTGGTATTTGCTTGTGCAGGCTGTGGGTCTGAGGGTGGTTCCGGCAGCGATGCGGATACCAGTTCTGATGCCGTGGAAAGCTCTGAGAGTGTAGCGGATGAACAGTCCGATGCCGAGGAGAGCTCTGAGGAAGAGTCTGACGCTGAGGAAAGTTCTGAGGAGGACGCAGATGCGCAATCTGAAGCAGAAAGCGGTTCTGAGGGTGAGACAGAGGCGAAGTCTGAGGGCGTCATGACCTATGCGGAATATGATGCTGCCGCTCTCGAGTCCGAAGTCGTAATCGAGACTTATGTGCAGGCAAAGCAGTCCTGGTGGGAGGACAAGGCCACCGTTTATACCCAGGACAAGGACGGCGCTTATTTCGTGTACAATATGGTCTGCTCTGAGGAGGATTATGCGAAACTGACCCCTGGAACCAAGATTAAGGTAACCGGCTACAAGACCGAGTGGTCCGGAGAAGTGGAAATTGCTGAGGGAGCTACTTTTGAAATCGAGGAAGGAAATTACATAGCGCCTGCTGAAGATGTCACTTCTCTTCTGGGAACCGATGACCTCATCAAGCATCAGAACAAGTTCGTCACATTCAAAGGCATGACCGTAGAGGCCACCAAGGATGCAGACGGCAACGACGCAGCGTTCCTGTACAACTGGGACGGTTCCGGCCAGGAGGGCGACGACCTGTACTTCAATGTCTCCCTGAACGGAGAAACATATACCTTTACCGTAGAGTCCTATCTGTGCGACAGCAGCACTGATGTCTACAAGGCAGTGCAGGGACTTAAGATTGGGGACAAAATCGACATGGAAGGTTTCCTGTACTGGTACGAAGGTGTCAACCCCCACATCACTTCTATGACAGCAGCAAATTAAGCGGAACAGCCAGTCCGTGATTCTTTCCGGACTGGCTGTTTTTTTGCATGAAAGATATATTTAAGGAAAATAAAAGCAAAAAATATTTTCGCAGAAGAGTCTGTATGAGCAGGAGACAGACAAGAGAGAATTCGTAGAAAACTGCAAAGCTGAAAATCAGAGCTGAAATCTTAAAATAGATGTTGACATTCCCCATGAATGTGCTTATACTAGAAAATGGTCTGAAAATAAAATTTGAGGAAAGGAGGCAGCAGTCATGAAGACCAGGATAAGAAATACGCAGTTACAGGAAAACAGAATCAGAAAATTGCCTCCCGGGGATATAGTAGATTGAGTTTATCAATGCACTATGTTTTATCAGCAGAACAGAACGCGTAGAGTAGACCATGATTCCTGCTATTTGCCGGCAGATATCATGGTCTTTTTGTATCTCTAAATTCAACGGGAGTTCTGTTCTGTGCGGGGGCAGAAGTGGGAGGAGTGAAATGAAGTTACCTAGAAGTTTTGTCAGCATTGCCGGAAAATACGGTATAAAGGAAGAAGAAATCATCTTTGCGGCGATGGCTGACTTTGATATGGAGTATCGTTTTGCGGATACTATCGTGGCGTTAAGTACGGGAAAGGAATCTTCCAGAAAAAAACTGCTGATTGCCGCCTATCCTTACAGGAAAAAGACTGAAAAAGGCCGTTTTGTAGAATACCGCTTCGGCGGGTATGGCGGCTGGCAGATAAATGAGGACGCAGTCCATGCCGCGGAGCCAGCACTGCAGATATATGATTTGGATCAGGTGGAAAAGATTGAGGTGCTGCGTCAGGTGGCCACAGGTGTGCTGATGGCTGAAATCGATGGCATAGAGCGCAACCTCTGCCATTTCTCCAACACCAGGTTGGGAACATTCCTCAAGGTATGCAGTATTTTCCAGAAAATGAAGAAGGGAGAGGAAATCTCTAAGGAAGATTTGGACGTGGAGAAAGGAAAGGAATGCTGTCCCAAATGCGGCATGATTTATCCCGATCAGGAACGTAAGGTCTGCCCTAAATGCATGGATAAAAAGTCGATACTGTTCCGGGTGCTGTCCTATTTCAGGCCTTATAAGAAATATCTGGCAGTCATGATCGTGTGCTATCTGGGGACAGCGGCGCTGAATCTGGTGTGGCCGTACTTAAGCGGAACCATCCTGTACGACAAAGTGCTGGCCCGGGACGAGGCGTTCCTTACCTTTCTGCACATACCGGCCGGACGCTTCGTCACGGCATTGACCATGCTGGTCATCTCTATGGTTTTGACCAAGATAGTGATTCAGGGGCTGGGAATCCTGCAGGGCGTGCTTACCGCAAGGATTGCTCCGTCGGTGGTTGCTACCTTAAAGAGCCAGGTCTTTTCCTCCATGGGGAGGCTGTCCATCAGCTTTTATTCCAAAAGGCAGACCGGCGGCCTGATGACCAGGGTTTCCGATGACGCGGAGGAGATTTCCAGTTTCTTTATAGACGGAATACCGTATTTTTTCATCAATGTAGGGACGATACTGGCCACCATCGTAATCATGTTCTGCCTGAATCCCCTGCTTGCCCTGGTGTCCGTCATCCTGATGCCGGTGCTGGTAGTCATCAGCTATCGGATGATGCCTCATCTGTGGCATTATTATGGGAAAAGGCATCGGGCCAACCGACGCCTTAAGGGCCAGATGAACGAGAACTTCACCGGGGCCCGTGTGGTAAAGGCCTTTGGACAGCAGGACCAGGAGATGAACCGTTTTGCAAAGAACAACGGCAAGGTGAGGACGGCGGAGATGGATCTGGCCCGCTATGACAATAAGTTTTTTGCGCTGTACTGTTCGGTGGAGGATACCATCAGTTTCCTGGTATGGGCGGTAGGCGGCGCCATGATTATCGGCGGCTCCAATACCGAACTGGGAATGCTGATTACCTTTTCCGGTTACGTGGGACAGCTTCAGGGCCCGCTGAATTTCTTTTCCCGCATTATCAGATGGTATACCGAATGTATGAATTCGGCACAGCGTATGTTTGAAATCATCGATGCGGTGCCGGAGGTGAAAGAAGCGCCGAATCCTCTGCGGCCGGAAGAGTTTAAGGGAGAGATAGAACTGCGGAATGTGACTTTCGGCTACGAGGCCCATAAGCCTATCCTGAAAGATATCAGTTTCCATGTGGATGCGGGAGAGGTATTCGGCATCGTGGGACGTTCCGGCGCCGGCAAATCCACGCTGGTGAACCTGATATCCAGACTCTATGACACCCAGGAGGGCGAAGTGCTGGTGGACGGAGTCAACGTAAAGGAGTTTGGATTTAAAGAGCTTCGCAAAAATGTGGCCATGGTTTCCCAGGAGACTTATATCTTCATGGGAACGGTAGCGGAAAATATCGCTTACGCCAGACCGGATGCCACAAGAGAGGAGATTATCCGGGCAGCGGTCCAGGCCAATGCCCATGATTTCATCTGCAAGATGCCGGAGGGATATGATACGCTCTTAGGCTCCTCCAGCCGCTCCCTGTCGGGCGGGGAGAAACAGCGGATTTCCATCGCAAGGGCCATACTGGCAGATCCGAAGATTCTGATTCTGGACGAGGCCACATCCGCGGTGGATACGGAGACCGAGCTGGCTATCCAGAAGTCTCTGGAGAAACTGGAAAAGGGAAGGACGGTGCTGTCCATCGCCCACAGGCTCTCTACGCTGCGCAATGCCACGCACTTGATCGTGCTGGATGACGGCAGGCTTACAGAGTCGGGAACCCACGAGGAACTGCTGGCGAAGAAAGGGACATTTTATAAACTGAGCGAATTGCAGACCAAGGCTCTGGCCATGCGGGGCATCGAAGTATGAGAATCTAAATGATTCTTCCAGACGCGTCTTTTGTGCTTTGCGTGTATTATCGGAGAGATTACAGGAAAGTTCCACCATCGTTATGAGGATATTGACACGAAGCCAAAGAGGCTTTGTTACGGAAAGGGACAGACATTATGGAAAGACAGGATAACAACAGACAGGATCTCCTGGATCTGCAGGAGTTTGACGAGGAGGCTCTGAAGAAGGAATCGGAGGAGCTTCTGGAGATGCGTTTCCTCACAAAGAAGAATGCGGAATTCTCCCGGACAGAAGGCGGATTCGTAGCGCTGAAGATAACGGGTGCGGGAGAGAAATGTACTGCGGAAAATGAGCGTTCCGAAAAGGGAGAGCGTCCCGGAGAAGGGGAAGATTCCAGGAAATATGACCGGGTGGGCGTGTATCTGACATTCCCGCTGACCAATCCCGAGGAGTTCATCTCCATCCGGGAGGCAGACGAGAAAGCGAAAGAAATCGGCATCATTGAGAAGCTTTCGGACCTTGAGAAAGACCAGCAGGAGATGCTGCGGGAGCAGATTAAGCTCCGCTACTTCCGGCCCGTCATCACCAAGGTGCTGGATGTAAAGGATGAGTACGGATATGCTTACTGGAATGTAGTCACCAGTTTCGGCGCATGCCGTTTTACCACCCAGATGAGCGGCGACGCGGTGATTCATTTAAGCGATTCCAGGCTGCTGGTGACGGATATCGACGGGAACCGGTATGAGATTCCCGACTTCTATCAGCTGGGCGTCATGGAACGCAAGAAGCTGGATCTCTTTATTTAAAGAAAGGCATGAGAATTTATGAAACTTTTGTATTCGTTAACGGGGCCCCAGCGGGAGGCCCTGAAGTTAAGGCCGGGAGAAGAGCCTGTATACTGTGTGCCGGTGGATCTGGAATTCGATAACCGGAAGATGCAGCCCCGGGAGGCTTACGCCGGGAAAGTCTTTCTGGTGGTGACCGGGGAGCGCTTTCTGGTGCTGGAGGGGGACAGGGTATCGGCAGAATTTCTTCTGGCGGAATGTGAAAAAATCAAATGCGAGCATCAGGTTCACTGCGGCATCATCCTTGTGACGAAGAAAGACGGGCGGTTAGTCTGTGCGGCGCGGTTCTCCATGCGGCATATCGTCCGTGTGGCCTATGCGGCCAGGGGAGCCCAGGCAGTCATCGAGGCGCTGCGGACCGGGGAAGAGCCGGAAAAGGTGGTCAGCCTGGAGTATGAAAAATATTGTGACAAATGCGGAAGGGCGCTTCCCGGGACCAGTAAATGCCCTTACTGCGAGGGAAAAGCGGACATCCTGAAGAAATTTTTCGCGCTCTGCGGGGATTATGTGGGAAAGCTTTTGGTGATTTCCCTGCTGATGGTGCTGATTTCGGCCATGAATCTGGCGATACCTATGGTGCAGCGTGAATTTATCGACGGTACACTGTCTACGGGAAATGGCAGCTGGAAAGACCTGTGGATTTTCATCGGCATTACCTTTGCCATGCTGATAGGCCGCATTTTACTGGATGTCTATCGATACTGGCAGTGCGTGTCCCTGGGGAGCGCATTGAGCATGAGCATGAGGCGCAAACTTTACTATAAGATACAGTCCCTGTCGCTTTCCTTTATCAACAACAGAAAGCCGGGCGAACTGCTCAACCGCGTCTCCCGGGATACCAGACAGATTCGGGAATTTATGGAAGAGGTGTTCGGAGACATGTTCTCCACCTTGCTGACCATGGTGGTGTCTCTGATTGTGATGTTCATGATCAGCTGGAAGATGACTCTGCTTTCCACGGTCTTCATCTTCATCGTCTTCGCTGTGACAAGGGCCTTTTGGCATTATATCCACAATATATACCATAAGCAGTGGCTGAAGTCGGATGATTTGTCCAGCAGCCTGCAGGATATCATTTCGGGCATGCGCGTGGTGAAGTCCTTTGGAAAAGAAGAAAGAGAGGCTGCGCGCTTTCAGAAAAAAACGGTGGAGTATGCCGATATCAGCAGGCGGAATGAGACTTTCTGGGCAATCTTTTTTCCGATTCTGACTTTCCTGCTGGGAGCCGGCTCCTATATAGCGGTATATTTCGGCGGCATCGATGTGCTGCACGGGGATATGAGCCTGGGTGAGCTGGTACAGTTCATCACTTACTGCGGCTATCTGTTCGGACCTTTGAGCTGGATGACCCATCTGCCCAGAATGGTCATGCAGATGATCACCAGCCTGAACCGGATTTATGACGTGCTGGACGAGGAACCTGTCATCGCCGACAAGGAGGACAGCAGGGAATTTTCCATTGAAGGTTCCTTTGATTTCCAGAGGGTATCTTTCGGCTACCATACCTATGAGCCGGTGCTGGAGAACATCAGTTTCCGGGTAAAACCCGGGGAGATGATTGGGCTGGTGGGCGCTTCGGGAACGGGAAAATCCACATTGATTAACCTGATCATGCGTCTATACGATGTGGATCAGGGGAGGATTATGTTAGACGGCATAGACCTGCGGGATATCAAGGCGGAGAGCCTGCATTCCCAGATTGGGGTGGTGCTGCAGGAGACATTCCTGTTTTCCGGGAGCATCCTGGCCAATATCCGCTTCGCCAGACAGGACGCTACCTTAGAGGAAGTCATACAGGCGGCGAAAGCGGCCAATGCCCATGACTTTATCTGCAAGACGCCGGACGGCTATAACACTTATGTAGGCGAGCACGGCTACAATCTGTCCGGCGGAGAGCGGCAGAGGATTGCCATCGCAAGAGCCATCCTGAACAATCCAAGGCTCCTGATTCTGGACGAGGCCACCTCGGCGCTGGACACGGAGAGCGAGTTCCTGATTCAGCAGGCGCTGGACCGGCTGGTGAAAGGACGGACTACATTTGCCATTGCGCACAGACTCTCTACTCTGCGGAATGCCGACAGACTTGTAGTAATCGATAAGCATGGAATCGCTGAAATCGGCACACACAATGAGCTGCTGGAGAAGAAAGGAATTTATTATGGGCTGGTGACGGCGCAGCTGAAGATGGCGGAGGGGAAATAGAACATGTCCAACAAGAAGCTTCCGGGCTGGCCGGGGAGCCGCGTCTGTACTTCCCACGGTTGCGAAAATATCGAGGAACTGCCGGATGCCGGACTGATTGCCCGGACCGTATCCAGGGGAAATGCAGGCGGACGGAACGCGGCAGCCTGTTCTATAGTCAGAGACGCCAGCGCTTTCACATATGAATATCAAGGAGGACAACATCTCCCAGGCCGTCCGGTCAGCAGGAAAACTGCCGGGACATTTCCATACCGGAGATTGCAGCCGGAAAATGCCGGACAGGGAAGCGAAAGCTATTGCCGAATGGCAGACAGGAGAGCGAAAAAGAAAGGAGAATGGAAATGCTTGATTTATCTACACTCTACCAGGTAAGCGATGTAAAGTCCCGCTCCATCAGCGCGGAGAACTTTACGGGAGAACCGGGAAAGGGCGGAATGTGCCCGCTGGAAAAAGGGGTTGCCAGCAGCGCGGCAAGAGATCTGGGAATGGGATGGAAAGTGAATCCCTATATCTTTATCGAACCGAAGAGCACCTTTGAAATCGCCAATATTGACGGCCCCGGAATCATCCGCCATATCTGGATGACGCCTCAGCACCGCTGGAGGGATACGATATTACGTATTTATTGGGACGGCCAGAAGAATCCGTCCGTGGAATGCCCTATCGGTGACTTCTTCTGCATGGGCTGGAACGAATATGCCCAGATTAATTCTCTGGCGGTCTGCGTCAATCCCGGGAGCGCTTTCAACTGTTACTGGCAGATGCCGTTTCGCTCCAATTGCCGCATGACCCTTGAGAACATTTCCGATATCAGACAGGTAATCTACTTCCAGATTGACTATACACTTGAGTCTCTCCCGGAGGAAATATCCTATTTCCACGCCCAGTTCCGCAGGGTGAACCCGCTCCCCTACAAGGAGGTCTACACCATCGTGGACGGCATCGAAGGCAAGGGACAGTATGCGGGGACCTATCTGGCCTGGGGCGTGAACAACAATCAGTGGTGGGGAGAAGGGGAAATCAAGTTTTATATGGACGATGACACGGAATATCCCACCATCTGCGGCACGGGCACCGAAGATTATTTCTGCGGCTCCTATAATTTTGAAAATCCCGTCACCCATGACAGGTATCAGTCTTTCAGCACGCCTTACACCGGGCTGCAGGTAGTCTCGCCTAACCAACTCTACAGGAGCCAGTTCCGCTTTGGCATGTACCGCTTCCATATCCCGGATCCTATCCATTTCGACACTAAGCTGAAAGTGACGATTCAGGCTCTCGGGTGGAGAAGTGAAGGACGTTATCTGCCGCTGCAGGACGACATCGCCTCCGTGGCGTACTGGTACCAGACGCTGCCTACCGTGAAATTCCCCGGGCTGCCGGACAGAGATTATCTGGAGGTCATCTGATTTCGGGAAAAGGAACCTCTTCCCATCCGGCCGGTTCAATGGTATACTGAAATCACGAAAAACAACAGAAAGGAAATAATCAGGATATGACGGAAACAAAACATTCAGTAAAATCAAGCAGCTACCTGAGCGGGATAAAGCCGGTACTCGTCCGGCTGCGGGACAGGCTGCTGGAGGAATACCCATATGCGTCCATACTGGCTACGGATTCCCAGGCAAAGCAGTACTCTGTATCCAAGACTGCCACCTCTGTCGGCATGATCGGCCGCTGGTCCGGCAGGGGATTCGTGGTGAAAGTCTATGACGGCTACGGCTACGGAGAATACTCTTTCAATGAGATTTCCGAAGACCGCATCGAGGAAATCGCGGCGAAAATAAAGAATGAGCTCACGCCTATGTCGGACCATCTGCCCGAGGGCGTGAAGCGCAGCATCTATGCCATGCTGGAAGACGAACCTTTGGTATTCGCGGGCAGCACAGAATATGAAGTCGATCCGGCGGAATACGGCGATGAAAATATCATCCGGGAACTGACCCGGATCAGCGAGACAGGAAGGGCCTACAGCGAGAAAATCCTGGACTGCGCCGCCTTTGTCAATTATCAGAAATACAGCAAGCTGTTCCTCTCCAGGAACCGTGACATGGAGCAGAACGTGCTCTGGGCGGCAGGAGGCTTCAGTGTCATGGCCTCCAGAGGCGAAGAAATCAAGGACAGCTACAAAGGATTTTCCAACCTGGGCGGAATGGAACTTCTGGCGAAAATGCGTGAGGGCGTGTGCGATGTGGCGAAAGTGGCGTTGGAACTGCTGGAGAGCGAGCCCATCACGCCGGGCGAATACGACTGCATCTGTACGCCGGAGGCTACGGGCATGATCGTGCATGAAGCATTTGGCCATGGGGTAGAGATGGATATGTTCGTCAAGAAGAGGGCGCTGGCGGAACGGTTCGTGGGCAGACAGGTGGCGTCGAATCTGGTCACCATGCATGACGGCGCCAGCGCGGCAGAAGAAGTCGCCACCTATTTCTTTGACGATGAGGGCGTGCTGGCCAAAGACACTGTCGTCATCGACAAGGGTGTCTTAAAGGCAGGCATCAGCGACGCCCAGTCCGCCATGCATCTGGGCACGGTTCCCACCGGCAACGGCAGGCGGGAGAGCTATCAGCGCAAGGCCTATACCAGGATGACCAACACTTTCTTCGAGGGCGGTACGGACAAGCTGGAGGACATGATTGCCTCTATCTCCTATGGTTTCCTGCTGGAAGAGCCCTCCAGCGGCATGGAGGATCCGAAGAACTGGGGCATCCAGTGTATGGTCAGCATCGCCAGGGAGATTCGGGACGGAAAGCTCACCGGGAAGATTTTCTCCCCTGTGGTCCTCACGGGTTATGTGCCGGATTTGCTGAAATCCATCAGCATGATATCGGAGAAAGTGGAATTAGGCGGCGGAGGCATGTGCGGCAAGGGCTACAAGGAATGGGTGAAAGTGTCCGACGGCGGCCCTTATATCAAGGCCAGGATACGGCTCGGATAAGCGTTCTTCCCATAAAATGAAATTGAAACAGGAGACAGATATGACAGAAAATTTCATGGAAAAAATATTGTCCGCCCTGAAAAAGAGCGGAGCGGAATTATACCAGATTACAGAGACCACAGAGGAGTCCGCGGAGCTGTTCTTCATCCGCAAGTCTCTTGACATGCAGCGCCAAAAAGAGGTTCATCAGGCATCGGTGACTGTGTATAAAAAGTTCTCGGAGGGAGAAAAGCACTGCCTGGGCTCTGCCGCCGTTCAGGTTCAGGACAGCTATACACAGGAGCAGATGGAACAGATGTTCCGGGATGCCCTGTATGCGGCCGGATTCGTAAAGAATCCTTACTATGAGCTGTACAACGGAACAGGAGAGCCCTCCCCGGAAGTGGTGGAGAAATCAAAGCGCCTCTCCGACAAATCCCTGACGGAGATCACAGGCTGCTTCGCGGATGCCCTGTTCGCGGAGGATACAGAGAAGGATGTCTTTTTGAATTCCGCGGAAATCTTTGCCACCAGGACCACATGCCATATTCTGAATTCCAGCGGCGTGGACGCGTCCTACTGTAAAGGCAGAGTGTGGGGTGAATTCGTGGCCCAGTGTACCGCGGGGCAGGACGTGGAGACCTATCAGGATTTCGCCTGTGAGGACATGGACACACAGGCGCTCCGCAAAAAAGTGCGGAACGTCCTTGAGATGACCCGGGCAAGGGCACAGGCCCTGACGGCGCCTCCCGCGGGGGAATACCGCGTGATACTGTCCGGCTCCTATGTAAGGGAGATATTCAGCTATTATGTGAGCCGTTCCGACATGTCCATGATTTACCCGAAATATTCCACATTCCAGGTGGGCTGCGATGTGCAGGGAGACGAAGTGGCAAAGGAAAGAATCAATCTCACCCTGAAAGCCACGGTTCCTTACAGCGACGAGGGCATTCCCATGAGGGACAGGGAACTGGTCAGGGACGGAAAGCTGATGCTGCTTCACGGAGGCAACCGTTTCGCCTATTATCTGAAACAGGAGCCAACTGGTAACTACCGGGGGTATCAGGCTCCCGCCGGAAATGTGCCCCTGGAGGATATGAAACGGGGGCCTTATCTGGAGGTGGTAAATTTCTCGGATTTCCAGATGGACGTCTTCAGCGGACATTTCGGCGGCGAAATCAGGCTGGCTTTCCTGTATGACGGAGAGAAGAGGATTCCGGTCACGGGAGGCTCCATCAACGGAAGCATCCTGGAAGCCCAGAAGAACCTGGTATTTTCCAGAGAGACCCAGGTGGAAAAGGAATTTGAGGGTCCGGCTGCCGTCTGCCTGGCACAGGTGAAAGTGGCGGGCAGCACACAGGAGTGACCGCAGGAGGCATATGTACAGGGGAGGAAAGCCGTTTTCCTCCCCTGTACGTCCGATTCCAACAGAGAGGATCACATTATTCATGAAACGTTTGCTCATAGTGGAAGACGATGCGGAAAACAATCAGATGATCAGGGAATACCTGGAGTCCCACGGCTATGCCTGTGTTCAGGCCTATTCCGGCAGCGAGGGGAAACTGTTGTTCTCCCTGGAGAAATTCGACCTGGTGCTGCTGGATCTGATGCTGCCGGGAGTGCCGGGGGAGGAGCTTGTAGGCCTTTTTTCCGGAAAAGCGCCTGTCATCGTGCTGTCGGCCAGGGACGGACTGGACAGCAAGGTAAAGGTGCTCTCGGACGGCGCTGACGACTATATCTGCAAGCCTTTCGATCTGCCGGAACTATTGGTGCGGATTCAGGTGCAGCTGCGCAGACAGGACAGGGCGGCGGAGACAATGGGGGAAAGGCAACCCATGGAAAAGGATCATTCCATGGAAAAGGAGCATTCCATGGAAAGGGAACGCTCCAGGTCAGATTCCGGCGGGCAGGTTTACAGGTACAGAGAATGGACGCTGAATCCGGATACCCAGGAAATGACAGCCGCCGGAAAGCCGGTTGCCCTGACGCGTCATGAATTCCTGATACTGGAGCTCTTCATCCGCAATCCGAAACGTGTGTTCTCGAAGCAGATGATATATGAATACGCCTGGAGCGAGGAGTATCTGGCCGAGGACAAGACCATCAATGTCCATATCAGCAATATCCGCGGGAAGCTGAAAGAGAGCGGCACGGATACATACATCCAGACGGTATGGGGGCTTGGGTTCAAGCTGACCTGAAACTACAGCAGATAAATCTTTAACCTTTCTTTACCTTTTTTGAGCGATTTTTTAACTTTTATGGTTCAGAATGAATCCCAGAACAAGAAAGGAGAAATGTCAGATGGAGAAAGGACAGGAAACGTTCGCTGTAGAGACCTTATCGCTGACCAAAGTCTATGACGGCAAGGCCGCAGTGAACCATTTGAACATGCAAGTGCGGGAACGGGCCATCTACGGATTCATAGGAAGAAACGGGGCCGGAAAGTCCACTACCCTGAAAATGATTTGCGGCCTGGCCAGGCCTACGGAAGGGGAAATCCGGCTGTTCGGAAAGACCGCGGACAATCCCTGCGCCGCCAGACGGATCGGGAGCCTGATTGAATCCACAGGCCTGTATCCCAAGATGAGCGCAAGACAGAACCTGATCATGAAAGCCAGGTGCATGGGGCTGACGGATGAAAGCCAGGTGGACGCGGCTCTAAACATTACAGGGCTGGCGGATACCGGCAAGAAAATGGTGAGGCATTTTTCCATGGGGATGAAGCAGCGGCTGGGCGTTGCGCTGGCCCTTTTGGGGAATCCGGACCTGCTGATTCTGGACGAGCCTATCAACGGCCTGGATCCCGAGGGAATCAGAGAGGTGCGCCAGCTCCTGCTGACCCTGTGCGAGGAGGGGAAGACCATCATCGTCAGTTCCCATATCCTGGGGGAACTGAGCAAAATCGCCACCCATTACGGCATCATCAAGGAAGGAAATCTGGTAGAGCAGATAGACCAGGAGAGTCTGGAGCGGAAGTGCAAGGATTATTTCCAGATAGAAGTGGACGACTGCAGGCGGGCTCTTCCGCTTTTGCTGGAGCGGATGCCGGGACTTCAGACCGAGGTGCCGGAGGGAGGCCTGATTCGAATCTATGATCTGAGCGACAGCGCCTGGGTGAATAAGCTTCTGATTGAAAATCAGGTACAGGTCTATGCATCCGGCTTCCATCACATGGATCTGGAGGAATATTTCCTGAACCGTATGGACGATCCGGAGAACGGAAGAAAGGCATTCCACGGAAAAAAGGCATTCCGTGGAGAAAAGGAGGGCGAGAGACATGTTTAATCTGCTGCGTATGGATTTGTACCGGATGAAGAGGAGTAAGTTCATTTATATATGCTTTGCCTGCCTGCTGCTTGTGATTCTGCTGTGCTATGTGATGGTCTATCTGGTCATCACGCCCAAAGGGCAGGAGATTGCGACGAAAATCGGGATGGTGGAAATCGATACCGGGCATGAAATATCCCTGGCAGTAGCGGATGAAAAAGAGAGTTTCAATGAAAAAAACGCATTGCTGGAAAATGTGACTTTGCTGGATATGTACAGGGAGTCCAACATGGACGGCGGGGGGTATCTTGTCGTTTTCGGAATCGCTGTGACCCTGCTGGTGTGCGGCGATTATCAGGGAGGCTTCATAAAGAACATCATGACGATTCATAAGGAACGCTGGACCTATATCGGCGGCAAGCTGATGGCGGCAGGCATCCTGAATTTCCTGTACCTGGTCCTGAGCTTTGTCTTCAATATGCTGATGAATCTGCTCTTCGGCAATCTGGTGCCGGCAGCCCCCTGGGGCGGGCTAGTTTTTTATCTGGTATGGGTGTGGCTGGTGTCCATGGCCTTTGCCGCGCTGATTATCATGCTCTGCGTATTCAGCCGCAGCACTGCCATAGGCGTGACAGGGGCTATATTATTGGGAAGCGGTCTGGTGGTATCGATCCTTTCCTCCATCACGAATCAGTTCAATCTGAGTGGCTGGACGGAATATACGCTTTATTATAATATTACTTACGGCCCTTCCGCATATACATCCATGGCGGATCTGCGGGCGGCGGCAGTGGGGCTGGTATTTCTGGTTCTTTATTCCATAGTGGCGGGAATCGCGCTGATGAAACGTGATATCTGAAAAGGAGAAAGATAACATGTGGATACTTCTGGCAGTCGTCTGTTCGCTCTGTCTTGGTATGGCTTTCAGCCTTATACGGAATCAAACAGAACTTCGCTCTTTTTGCCGTCAATTGGACGAGATTTCGGAAGGGAGCCATATGGAGCTGACGGCAAACTGCCGTCAGAGGCAGCTGCTGGCTCTGTGCCGGAAGCTGAACCATATCCTGCGCGGCAAAGACAGGAACCATCTCCAGTACGAGAAAGCGGAGACGCTGCTAAAGCAGAACATCACCAGCCTGGCCCATGATATACGGACGCCCCTCACCGGGGCGCTGGGGTATGTGCAGCTGGCGCAGGAATGCGGGGATTCCGGCAAAAAAGCCCATTATCTTCAGTCAGCGGAAAAAAGGCTGGTGCAGCTGGAGGATATGCTGGAAGAAATGTTCCTGTACACAAAACTCGCCGCCGGAGATTTCCATCTCTCCGAGGAAAAGATACAGCTGCTGCCCCTTCTCGGCGACTGCATGCTGAGCATGTACGCGGAATTTGAAGCGCTTGGGGTCTCCCCTGAAATCAGCTTTGAAGCGGAGAGCTGTTATGTCCGGGCGGACGAGGAGGCCCTGCGGCGGGTGTTCCTGAACCTGATACAGAATGCGCTGCTCCACGGAAGCGGAGGAATCTCTGTCCGGCAGAGCGGGAACAGTCTGGTATTTGAAAATCCCATCCCGGAAGGAACTCATCCTGACACGGAACAGCTTTTTGACAGATTCTATAAGAGCAGCCCGGCCAGAGGCAAAGGCTCCTCCGGTCTGGGTCTGTTCATCGTCCGGGAGCTGATGAGGAAGATGGGAGGGGACGCCGAGGCGGACTTGGGCCAGGATCAGCTGCATATCACGCTCCATTTCCCGGAAATAAAATTTTTATAGTAAAATCTGTAAAAAACTGTTGACGCGCGGAAGTTTTATGATATAATAAAAGTTGTGTATAGGCTATATGCGATACATAAAAAATAACCCAATCAGTCATGTTGCTTGAGGGACTGAAGGGAGGGTCGGGTGGACATGTCAAACGTAATCGTAAAAGAAAACGAAACATTGGACAGCGCATTGCGCCGTTTCAAGAGAAGTTGTGCGAAAGCTGGAATCCAGCAGGAGATTCGCAAGCGTGAGCATTACGAGAAACCGAGCGTCAGACGCAAGAAAAAGTCTGAAGCTGCCAGAAAGCGCAAATATAATTAACCTGCTTGTCCCCAGCCCCCCAAGGGCTGGGGATTTTGTATTCATGCTTTTATCCGATTCTGAGGAACAAGGCATATATCCGGCTGCATTTTCATATTCTAGTGACAAAGATATGGAATATGGAGTGTGGCATTTTTATGTTGAGAAAGAAATCTTTGGCTGCAGCTTTTCTGGCGCTTGCCATTTTCCTCTCTGCCATATTGCCTGTAAGCGCTAACGTAGCGGTCTCTGCCCCGTCTGTCATCCTGATAGAGAGCTCCACCGGCCAGGTGATTTACGAGCTTAATTCCACGGAGCGCAGGAGCCCGGCCAGCATCACCAAGATCATGACGCTCCTGCTCACTTTCGAGGCCATTGACAGCGGCAAGATAAGCCTGACGGATCAGGTAATCACCAGCGAGCATGCCAGTTCCATGGGCGGCTCCCAGGTATATCTGGCAGAGGGAGAGACCCAGACGCTGGACACTATGATAAAGTGCATCGCAATCTCCTCCGGCAATGACGCCAGCGTGGCGGTGGCGGAGCACATAGCGGGCAGCGAGGAGGCGTTCGTGGCCCTGATGAACGAAAAGGCCGCCGAACTGGGCATGGCAGATACACATTTCGAGGACTGCTGCGGCCTGAGCGATTCCGACAATCATTACACCTCCGCCAAAGACGTGGCCATCATGTCAAGGGAACTGACCACCAAGTATCCGGATGTCTTCCACTATACCACCATCTGGATGGAGGACATCACCCATGAGACCAGACAGGGTACGTCGAACTTTACCCTGAGCAGCACCAACAAGCTGCTGAAGCAGTATCAGTGGACGACAGGCCTGAAGACAGGATCTACTTCAAAGGCGAAATACTGCTTTGCGGCCACGGCCTCCAAGGACGGCATTGACCTGATTGCCGTGGTGATGGGGGCTCCGGACTATAAGACACGCTTTGGAGACGCCCAGACGCTGCTCACCTACGGCTTTAGCGTGTGCAATCTGTACATAGACGGGAATCAGGAAACTCTTTCCTCTCTGCCTGTGGAGGGCGGTGTTGCGGAGGAAGCGCCCATCGCCTATCAGGGGGAATTCCGCTATCTGGACACGGCGGGCAATGATTTAGGCGCGGTGGAAAAAGTGCTGGAACTGCCGGAGATGGTGCGGGCGCCTGTTGAAAATGGCACAGAAGCAGGCAGGGCGCGCTATCTTCTGAACGGCACGGAAATCGGCAGCGTTCCCATCCTGTTTACGGAAGATGTGGAAAAAGCCGGATATCCGGATTATCTCAGAAAAATATTCGGCTTTTTCCTTTTGTGATTTTATGATATAATGTCCTTGTTCAGGGCAGGGAACGGCCGGACGGCTTCGGCTGCCAAGAGAAGAACCTTAGTCGTCCGGCAGGCTCAAAGAAAGGAAATCCATGACAGATATCTTGTTTACTATCATTATAGCTGCGGCACTGATTTTATTCTGGGTCATGCTCTACGACACGAACCATTTCGTGGTCAGGAAGCATACCGTGACGGATTCGCGCATCAGACGCAGCTGCAGAGCAGTTCTTTTGACGGATTTACATAATAAATGCTACGGAAAAGAGAACGAAAGGCTTCTTGCGGCGATTCATGACCAGAAGCCGGATTTCATTCTGATTGCAGGCGATCTCCTGACCGCCAACACGAAAGCGCCGCTGGAACCTCCCCTGCTGCTGCTGCAGAATCTGGTAAAGGATTACCCCGTATATTATGCCAACGGAAACCATGAGCAGCGGCTGCGCATATCGCCCAGATTTTATGGAAAAATGGAAAAGCGGTATCGAAAGGCATTAAAGCGGATAGGCTTAGAGCCCATGGTCAACAGTCATGTGAACCTGCCGGAATTCGGAATCGCCGTCTACGGAGCTGAAATCGATATGGAGTACTATAAGCGTTTCCATATCAGGAAGATGCCCCCGGAGTATATGCCTCGGATTTTAGGACAGGCCTCCGGGGACGCGTATACCGTACTGCTGGCCCACAATCCGGATTATTTCCCCCAGTATGCCGCCTGGGGCGCCGATCTGACGCTTTCCGGCCATGTACACGGCGGAGTGGCCAGGGTTCCCGTCTGGGGAAAAGGCGTGCTTGCGCCCAGCTGGCATGTCTTCCCCAAATATGACGGTGGAATCTTCCGGGAGGGGAGCGCCGTCATGGTACTGAGCAGGGGACTTGGAAGCCACACCATCCCTGTGAGGGTCTTCAATCCCGGAGAGCTCTGGGTGCTGGACTTCCAGCCGGAGGAAACGGATGTTCTTTCTTGAAAAGCCGTGTCAAAAGAGGTAAAATGATATCTTGGGCCGCAGAATAAAAAAGGCCCCCGTGCGAGGAGACAATGGCGATACCGATAAAGCTGGAAGCATTCGAGGGCCCCCTGGACCTTCTGCTTCATCTGATTGAAAAAAATAAGATTGACATCTATGATATCCCCATCGTGGAAATCACAGCGCAGTATCTGGACTACATCAAGCAGATGGAGACGGACGACATGAACGTGATGAGCGAGTTCCTTGTGATGGCGGCTACTCTGATTGACATTAAATGCAAAATGCTGCTCCCCAAGGAAGTGGACGAGACCGGCGAGGAGGAAGACCCCAGGGCCGAGCTGGTGCAGAAGCTCCTGGAATACAAGCTCTATAAATATATGTCGCTGGAGCTGCGGGACCGCCAGGTGGACGCGGCGAAGAATCTCTACCGGGAGCAGAAGCTTCCGCCGGAAGTGGCGCTGTACAAGCCTCCGCTGGACTATGAGCAGCTAATCGGGGATATGACGCTGAACCGTCTGCATGAAATCTTCAAGACGATCATCCGGCGGCAGGAGGATAAGATAGACCCTATCCGAAGCCGCTACGGCAATATCGAAAAGGAAGAGATTGATATGGACGTAAAGCTGCTTTACGTGGAGGCCTATGCCAGGGAGCACGGACATTTCAGCTTCCGGAAGCTGATGGAGAAGCAGGCCAGCAAGATGGAGGTTATCGTTACCTTTCTGATTATCCTGGAGCTCATGAAGACGGGACGGATCACTATCAGCCAGGAGAATCTTTTTGACGATATCATGATAACGTGGATGCCTGTTCCCGCCTGACATAAGAAAGGCTAAAGCACAGGCCGGACAGAATCCAGGGCCTGCGCAGAGAATCCGGTACATATCATCTGTGCCCGAAAGACCGGGACAGGAAGGAGCTGCGGAAATGAAGAGGACAAGAGCGGAGGCGGTCATCGAGGCGGTGCTGTTCACCATGGGAGAATCCGTGGAAATCAGCCGCCTGGCCGATGTGATAGAAGAAGACGTAAAAGCGGTAAAAGATATCCTGAAAGACATGGAGAATCGCTACGCCAGAGAGGACAGAGGCATTACCCTGGTTCATTTCGAGGATGCCGTGCAGCTGTGCACCAAGGAGGATATGTACGAATATCTGGTGAAGATTGCCAAAGCCCCGAAGAAAATGAACCTGACCGACACTGTGCTGGAGACCCTTTCCATCATTGCCTACAAACAGCCCGTCACCAGAGTGGAGATAGAGCGGGTGAGAGGCGTCAACTGTGACCACGCTATCAACAAGCTGCTGGAATACGACCTGATTACGGAGCTGGGGCGGCTGGACGCGCCCGGGAGGCCGCTGTTGTTCGGCACCACGGAACAGTTCCTGCGCTGCTTCGGCGTAGGGAAGCTGGACGAGCTGCCGGAGCTGAATCCTGTCCAGATAGAGGAGTTCAAGCAGCAGGCCGAGGCCGAGGTGCAGCTTCAGCTGGATGTCTGAAGATATGGAATAAAGTGCATTTCAATAAAAAAAGCCTCATATATTATTAAAAATCCCATTGGAAGTAAAACGATGAAAATGCGGATGAAAAAAATAATAGGAGGCTTTTTTTGTGTCTGCTGCCTGCTGTTCTCCCAGATGACCTTGCGGACGGAAGCAGCAGAACCGGTCTCAAGCCCTCCCGAGGAGACTTCTCTCTATGCCACGGCCGCAGTCCTGATGGACGCCGATTCCGGGCGGGTGCTCTACGGAAAGAATGAGGACGCCGTCATGGCCATGGCCAGCACCACGAAAATCATGACCTGCATCCTAGTCCTGGAGAACGCCTCCCTGGACGAGACCCTCACTGCGTCCGCCTATGCCGCCAGCATGCCGAAAGTCAAGCTGTACATACAAAAAGGAGAGCGGTATACAATCCGCGACCTGCTCCACTCCCTGATGCTGGAATCCCATAATGACACTGCGGTGGCCCTGGCCGAATACATAGGCAAACAGCATCTGCCTGCGGAGCTTCGGGATAAGGATACGGCTGAATATACGGCAGAAGAGAGCAAGCTGGCCGTGGCGGCATTCGCCGCCCTGATGAATGATAAGGCTGCGGAGCTGGGCTGCGAAAATACCTGGTTCATCACGCCGAACGGCCTGGATGCCACCGAGAGCATCTCGCTCGAAGACGGAAGTATAGTACAAAAGGAACATTGCACCACAGCCGCGGAGCTGGCACGCATCCTGTCCTATTGTATCAGGGAATCGCCTAAGAGTCAGGACTTTCTGGACATCACACGCACACAGAATTACAGCTTTTCTGCCAACAGCCGCAGCTATTCCTGTGTCAACCACAATGCTTTCCTGACTATGATGGACGGTGCGCTCACCGGAAAGACGGGTTTTACCAACAAAGCGGGATACTGCTATGTAGGCGCGCTGACCCGGGACGGCAGAACCTTCGTGGTGGCGTTGCTGGCCTGCGGCTGGCCCAATAATAAAGGCTATAAATGGGCGGATACCAAGAAACTGATGCAGTACGGCCTCGACAATTATTTCTACAGAAGTTTATCCGCGGAGGATGCTGCCTTTGATGAAAATGTCCTCTCGCCCATCCCTGTGCGGAACGGGCAGACCGCCGTCCTGAACGATACCGCTTACACATCTGTCGGCAGAGGGGACAGCGAAACGGAAGGGGAAGAGGAAAAATGGCCGGAGGGGCTGTTGCTGCGCCCGGACGAGAAGATTTACGTGAAATACAGCGCCAAAAATGTGCTGACAGCTCCTGTGGAGCGCGGCACTGTGGTTGGGAGTATCGATTATATCGTGGACGACACCATATATAAGAGAGAAAGCATCATCACAAAGGATTCCGTGGAAGCCATTGATCTGAAATGGTGCGCGGTACAGATCTGGAACCGATTCCTGTGCACCAGATGAAAATTATACTTGCCTGTAAACGCAATATGATATATAATGTGAATGAACAAAAGGGAAACGTATTTTCACAAAGGGGTGTGGGGGCATGGCTTCGTCTTCCAAGACAGATACAGAAGTAATTATCGGCGGCAAGGTTTTTACTTTGAGCGGATACGAAAGTGAAGAGTATTTACAAAAGGTTGCGTCCTATATCAACAACAAGATAAACGAATACAGTAAGCTGGACGGCTTCAAAAGACAGCCCTCAGATACCCAGGGGGTGCTGCTCCAGCTGAACATCGCGGATGATTATTTCAAGGCGAAAAAGCAGATTTCCGCTCTGGAGGAGGAGCTTCAGGCCAAGGACAAGGATTTATATGATTTGAAGCATGAACTGATATCCGCCCAAATCAAGCTGGAGAGCGTCGAGGAACAGGTAAAGGCGCTGCAGAAAGCACAGAATGAAGGCGAGAAAGAAATCGTGCGGCTGGAAACAGAGTTGAAGAAAAAGTAATAGGGGCTGTCCGGATCCCGGGCAGCTTTTTCTTTTACAGATCAGCTGTTATATGGAGAAATTTATGGAAAATCATCGCAGAATTGAGCTGCTGGCTCCTGCCGGGAATGCCGCCGGTTTCTATGGGGCTGTCCGCGCGGGAGCGGATGCCGTCTATCTGGCCGGGAATCAGTTCGGGGCCAGGGCTTATGCCGAGAATTTCAGCACAGATGAGCTTTTGGAGTGCATCCGTTACGGGCATCTTTTGGGGCGGAAAATCTATCTGACCGTAAACACGCTCTTAAAGAATCAGGAGATGAATCGGCTCTATGATTATCTGGCTCCTTTCTATGAGGCCGGACTGGACGCCGTGATTGTACAGGACTTGGGAGTGCTTCGCTTTATCAGGACGCATTTTCCGGGATTGAAGATTCATGTCAGCACGCAGATGACTATCTGTGCCGGGTGGGGAGCCTCTCTGCTGAGGGATATGGGCGCAAGCCGGATCGTCCCTGCCAGAGAGCTTAGCCTGCGGGAACTTGCTGCCATGCGGCGGCAGTCCGGCACAGAGGTGGAGACTTTCATACATGGCGCGATGTGCTATTGCTATTCGGGTCAATGCCTGTTCAGCAGCATCCTCGGGGGCCGGAGCGGCAACAGAGGGCGTTGTGCCCAGCCCTGCCGTCTGCCTTATTCCGTGAGCGCGGGCGGAGCAGAATGTAAGGAATGCTATCCGCTGAGCCTGAAAGATATGTGCACCATCGAACATGTTCCACAGCTGGTGGAGGCGGGTATCGATTCCTTTAAAATAGAAGGGCGCATGAAGCGGCCGGAGTATGCGGCCGGTGTAACGGATATTTACAGGCGCTGTATCGATAAGTATTATGAGCTGCGGAGCAAAATGGCTCCCCGGGAGGCAGCAAAGACTTATCGTGTCAGCAGGGAGGACCAGAAAGCGCTGGCGTCTCTTTATGTCAGGAGCGGTCTTCAGGATGGATATTATTTCAAGCGCAATGGGCGGGATATGGTCACGATGGACAGTCCTGCTTACCGTGAGAGCGATGAGGAACTGCTGGCAAGGATACGGGAGAAATACACAGACTCTCATTTAAAGCTTCCCGTGACGGTCAGGGCCTCTTTCCATGCGGGCAGGCCGGCAAAAGTGGAGCTGGAATATGAGGAAATATCCGCAGTCGCAGAAGCTGACCCGGTGGAACGGGCCATGAAACAGCCCATTACCGAAGAAAATGTCAGAAAACAGCTCTGCAGGCTGGGGGACAGCGTCTTTTACGCGGAGAAGACCGAGATTTCCCTGGATCCGGACTGTTTCTATCCCCTGAAGCAGATGAACGAGCTGCGCAGGCTGGCTGTGGCTGAGCTGGAACAGAAAATTCTTCTTGCGGGAAAATGCCAGGACAGACAGGAGGCAGCGACAGAGACGAAAGTTATTGCGGATAAGTCAGCGGCACTGTCCGCTGAAGCAGCAACGGATAATATATCGGATATGCCTGGAAAGATTTCTGACAAAAATGCGGCAAAACATGGCTATGCGTTTTATGTTCGTACCCTGGAGCAGCTGGAGGCAGTGGGAGAGTGGATTGCCGAAAATCCCCCGAATCTGCCCTGGCGTATATATATTGACGGAGATTTGATTACAGAAGAGTGGCCCGGGACAGAGACATTCTGCCGAAAACTTATCCTGATATCGTCCGGCGGGACATTATTCGCGGCATTTCCCTATATCCTCCGTGAGACGGACAGGGAATATCTGGAGACATTGTATACAAAGGTAAAGGAGAGCGGAATCTTTCAGGGATTCCTGGTCCGTTCCATGGACGGCCTGGGATTTCTGCACGAAACGGAAGAGAGGCTTTCCATGGGAACGGCCATGTCCTGTAGGACTGACGCCGGCATATATGCATGGAACGATTCCTCCCTGGAGGAACTGTCCGCCCTGGCGGACGGCTTCTGCCTGCCCTACGAACTGAACGCCTCCGCCCAGAGGCATCTCTGCGAGAGGCTTAGTCAAAATAGCTTGACGAAAAAGCTTTCCTGCGAGAAAATCATATACAGCCGGATTCCCATGATGATTACGGCGAACTGTCTGCGCAAGACCGTCGGAGAATGCGGGAGAGGCCCTGATATCGTCAGCCTGAAAGACAGATACCGCAAGGAATTTCCTGTCTTGACAAACTGCCTCCATTGCATGAACATCATATACAACAGCGTGCCTTTTTCGCTGCACATGGAAGGGAGGCTTTCCGGGGAACTTGCCAGGGTGAAAGGGCATGTGGATCTGCGCATGGACTTCACACTGGAATCTCCCGGAGAGATAAGGCAGCTTTTGGACGCATTTTTTAAAGGAGCGGCGTTTCCCCAAAAAGACTATACCACGGGACATGAAAAACGTGGTGTCGAATGAGTGAAATAAAGAATCTGTCCTGAATGAATGTAAAAAAGAAGGAGTACAATGCGGGAGTATATTACAGAACTTTCCAAATATATCATACCGGCTCTGATGGCAGTCTATACCCTGTGCAGCTTTGCGTGCCTCGCGGACAAACTGGAAAAGAAATCATCCATCTACGTATTGCAGGATGTCATCATGTTCTTCATGCAGCTGCTCATGTTCACGGACCTGGCGCTGACCAGCACAGGCGAGAAAAAAGGTAACTCCATGGAATACATATTCTTCTATGTATTCGTGCAGATATTCCTCCTGGCCGCTGCCGCCATGGTCCCTGTCATATATGACCAGGTCAACCGGCTGCTGCTGAACAACATGTGCATGCTGCTGGGGACCGGCCTGTGCGTCATCTCCCGGATTTCCTTTAACCAGGCAGTCAGACAGTATATCATCGTGCTGCTGTCCCTGGCGGTGGCTCTGTTCATCCCTTGGATTCTGTCTCAGATACATTTCCTGAAAAAGCTCACATGGGTGTACGGAATCGCAGGCATCGCAATGCTGGCAGTGGTCCTCCTTTACAGCGAGGTCACTTATGGCGCGGAGATTTCCTTCACCATCGGCGGCGTGACCTTTCAGCCCTCGGAGTTCGTGAAGATTATCTTCGTCTTCTTCCTGGCCAGCGCCCTCTGGGAGGACGCCTCCTTTATCAGGGTGGCTGTGACGGCGGTCTTTGCCGGAGCCCATGTGGTGATTCTGGTGCTGTCCAAGGATCTGGGCAGCGCGCTGATATTCTTTGTGGGCTACGTGTTCGTAGTCTTTGCCGCCACCAGGAATTATCTCTATCTCCTGGCCGGCGCTTTAGGAGGGAGCGGCGCGGCTTGGGGGGCCTATAAGCTGTTCGCCCATGTTCGGGACAGAGTCATCACCTGGCGCAATCCCTGGACCTATATCGACAATGAGGGCTATTCCATCACCCAGTCGCTGTTCGCCATCGGCAGCGGCAGCTGGTTCGGCATGGGGCTGCTCAAGGGCAATCCCACGGCGATTCCCTTTGTGGAGAAAGATTTCATCTTTTCGTCCATATGCGAGGAACTGGGCGTGATATTCGGCATCTGCATCATCCTGATTACCATCGTGTGCTTTCTGGAGATGATGAAGATGGCCGCTTTGATCAAGGACAGATTCTACCAGCTGATTGTATATGGGATCGGCATCATGTATATTTTCCAGATATTCCTGACCATCGGAGGCGGCATCAAGCTGATTCCGCTGACCGGCGTGACGTTGCCTTTCATCAGCTATGGCGGCAGCTCCGTAATGACCACGATGATCATGTTTTTCCTGATTCAGGGAATCTACATCAGACTGCAGCAGGGAGGAGGCAGACGCAGTGGCAGAAAGACCAAACAGCACTCAGGCGGCAGCGGCGCAGCCCGGAAAGAAGAACAATAAGAAAAAGAAGATCAGCCGCTACAGCGCGAACAGGCCTGAAATCATCGTCACAAGCTGTTTCTTCGGGCTGCTGTTCGCGGCGATGATCGGATATCTGGGATATTTCGTGGCCACCAGCGAGCAGGAGATGGTCAACAACAGCTACAATTCCAGGCAGGAGATATTGCTGTCCAGGAATTATCGGGGCGCAATCTATTCCAGAGACGGGGAAGTCCTTGCCCAGACCCGGCTGGACGAGGACCAGAACGAGTCCAGGGTATATCCCTACGGCAGACTGTTCGCCCATGCGGTGGGCTATTCCACGAAAGGCCGCACAGGCGTGGAATCCCTGGCCAACTATTACCTGATCAATACCAATACCTCCCTTGCCAATAAGGCCGCCAACGATATCGCCGGCATCAAGAATCCGGGCGACAATGTCTATACCACCCTGGACGTGGACCTCCAGCAGGTGGCGGACAGCCAGCTCAATATCTACAAGGGCGCCGTCGTGGTGACGGAAGTATCCACAGGCAAGATACTGGCCATGGTATCCCATCCTGACTTTGACCCCAATGAGATAGCCCAAATCTGGGATTCCCTTATGGATGATGAGGACAGCTCCGTCCTGTTGAACCGGGTGACCCAGGGGCAGTATCCTCCGGGCTCTACCTTCAAGATAGTGACCGCACTGGAATACATCCGGGAAAACCCCGATACTTACAACAATTATTCCTATTTCTGCAATGGCTATTTCAGTTCGGGGACGGGACGGATCAACTGCTATCACGGAACAAACCATGGTCAGGTAGGCTTTGAGAGTTCTTTCGCAAAGTCCTGCAATTCCTCCTTTGCCAATATCGGAGTGAACCTGGACCAGGAATCTTTTGAGGAGACGCTGGATGAGCTATTGTTCAACCAGGAGCTGCCCATTGCCTTTCCCTATTCCGGCAGCAAAGCCAATGTAGTGGAGCAGGTGTCCATGAACGAGCTGATGCAGACTTCCATCGGACAGGGGCGCACCCAGATTTCGCCCATCCATCTGAACATGATCACCAGCGCCATCGCGGGTGGCGGCGTCCTCATGAAGCCCTATGTGGTGGATCGCATAGAAAATGACGCAGGACGTGTGGTGAAATCTTTCCAGCCAAGCGCCTACGGCAGCCTGATGAGCGAGGATGAGGCTGAAATCCTGAAAGGACTGATGGAATCCGTGGTGGAGGACGGCACCGGCAGAAAGCTTTCGGGCCTTAGCTACACCGCCGCCGGAAAGACAGGCTCCGCGGAATATAATGACGTAAAAGAGGACAGTCATGCATGGTTTACCGGTTTCGCCCCGGTGGAGGAGCCTGAAATCTGCGTCACGATTATCGTGGAAGGAGCCGGCAGCGGCGGGGATTACGCGGTCCCCATCGCCAGAAGGATTTTCGACGCCTACTTTAATGGCGGGACATGAACGGGAACATTCCGCGGAAAAATAAGTATTGCACTTCTCGGAAGATTGGACTATACTATTTTTAGTCAAGCAATGGCACACCAATCAGGAGGAATTGCAATGTTAGAAGCAACAAGCTGTGGTGGTGTGGTAATTTTTCGTGGGAAAATCCTGCTTCTGTACAAGAATTACAAGAACAAGTACGAAGGCTGGGTTTTGCCGAAAGGCACCGTTGAACAGGGAGAGGATTTCAAGGACACAGCCCTGCGGGAGGTGCTGGAAGAATCGGGGGCGAAAGCCACCATCATAAAATATATCGGGAAGAGCGAATACACGTTCAACGTGCCCGAGGATATCGTGGAGAAGGAAGTGCACTGGTATCTGATGATGGCCGACAGTTATTACAGCAAACCACAAAGGGAAGAGTTTTTTTCGGATTCAGGCTTTTACAAGTATCATGAGGCCTACCATCTACTGAAGTTCGCAAATGAAAAGCAGATCTTGGAAAAAGCGTACGATGAATATCTGGAGCTGAAAAAAAGCAATTTATGGGGCAGCAAGAAGTATTACTGATTCTTCTTGCTGTGTTGAAGGAATCACGCATGGCTCTCGGAATCGAATATCATCCGAATTTGTATCTGGGTAAGGGCATTAATGAGAAAAAACTGGATAAAATAAAGAAAAAGCTGGAAAACAGACCTGTTTTTTCCGGTGTATTTTTGGTCTCTCTCTCCCGCAATCCCTACGACCAGCTGGAGATATATGAGGCCAGGCAGCTGTGCCAGCCTTATTATCAAAAACATCCTCCTTATGTAGTCGGGATTGCCAAAAACAGGGAGGAGGCTCTCGCGCTGGTGGAAGAGATCACTGCAGAATGCCTGCAGGCCAGGGGTGACTGCGCGCTAAAGGAGTATCTGCGATGTTAGGTATCGTTTTGAAGATTTTGTCCATACTTGGCATAGTGCTTCTGGCAGTCCTCGGGCTGCTGCTCCTTATGATGCTGCTTGTTTTCTTCTTTCCGTTCACTTACCGTGTCTGCGGCAGCAAGGATGCAGAGAACCTGCGGCTTACAGCCAAAGTGAACTGGCTCTTCGGGCTGTTCCGGGTGCGGCTTGGATATCCGGAGCCGGGACGCTTGATTGCGAAGGTGCTGTGGTTTTCTCTGCTCGATATGGGGATTCCTCCTAAGAAAGAAGATTTTCTGCCCAGGGATAAGGCGGGTTCTTCAAAAGGAGCGGATAAGAAATCCGGCAAAACGACTGCGGATTCGTCTTCCTCTTCCCGAATAGGCGGCGGGAAGGCGGAGCGCATGGAAAGGGATCATTCCATGGAAAAGGATCATCCCATGGAAGAGGATCATTCCATGGAGGAAGCGCAGGAACACTCGGATGCCTCAGGTTCCGTGACGGCTTCCGCGAATACAGAAACTGAGACGCCCCCGGCAGATTCCGGCGCCTCTCAGGCGGAAACGGGAAAGGAAGAGACTCATTCCACGGAACTCCCACCTGACGGCGCTACAGGATTCTTTGGAAAAATTTTACAAAAAATTCAGAGGATAAAGTACACAATCTATAATATATATGATAAAATAAAGAGAATCTGGGAAAATATATCATACTATATAGAGCTTCTGCAGGAGGAAAACACGAAGCAGCTGGCTTCCCATGCCTTTTTCAGGGCACGAAAAATCTTTAAGAGCGTCCGCCCCAGGCGCGTCAAAGTACGGCTGTTGTTCGGTACAGGCTCGCCGGACACCACGGGCTACCTCTACGGCGCATACTGCATGCTGTCAGCGCCGCTGGGGCCCGGCTTTCTGTTGGAGCCGGATTTTGAGTTCAAAAGGCTGGAGGGGGAGTTCGACATTGCCGGACATGTCATGGTCTGGGCATTTGTCATCAATGGGCTGAAGCTCCTTCTGGACAAAAAGCTGCGCCTGTTCCTGAAGCAGCTGAAGAAAGGCCGGAAAAAACTGCAGAAAGCCCCGACATGACAGCCAAAATAGCAATGGCAGGAGACAGCATAAACACAGCGCAAGCAGAAGAATGGAGGAAAATATGGCAGACAAGGAAAATCAATTTCAGGGAGTCGTAGAGTCTCTGCTTAGAGGAATGGACACGGTACTGTCCACCAAAACCGTGGTAGGAGAGGCCACAAAAATTGGCGACACTATCATTTTGCCCCTTGTGGACGTAAGCTTCGGCGTGGGCGCGGGAGCAGGCAGCAACGGACAGAAGAGCTCGTCTTCCGGCGCCGGCGGCCTCGGCGGGAAGATGACCCCCAGCGCCGTACTTGTGATCAGGGACAACGCGGTCAAGCTGGTGAATATCAAGAACCAGGATGCGGTCACGAAGGTGCTGGATATGATTCCTGACCTGGTGGACAAGTTCACCAAGCCTAAGGACATAAAGATAAAAGAGGAAGAGGGCGAAATCTCCGACGCGGAGGTGGTAGATATCGCGTTCCCGGAAGAGGAGTGACATTTTCCGCAGCAGGAACACATATAATAGAGTGATACCATCTAGTCCGAGGCATCATGAGGAAGATTGTAGGATTTGTCGCTTTTTTCATCGCAATCGGCATGCTGATCATGCTGATTACCCATAACCGGCTGGTAGGCCTGATTCTCATCGCTCTGTTATTGTTTCTGGGATATAATTGTTTCTGTGGCGATTGATGCGTATTAGAAAAAGAGCAGATGGAATTTCTGCTCTTTTTTCATTCGCGTCAAATATGTGCCGATTCTCAGAAAGCTTATGCCCTCTCGACTTTGCCTGACCTTAAGCAACGGGTGCAGACATGCATTCTCTTAGAAGCGCCGTTTACCTTGCATTTTACTCTCTTGACATTTGCTTTCCACATTGTATTGGTCTTTCTATTGGAATGGCTTACATTGTTACCAAAGAGGACGCCCTTACCACAAATATCACACTTAGCCATTTTGCCACCTCCTCAACACCCGCGTGTCCCTACGCTTGTATTTTATTCCCGACAACAGAAAAATCCACTTCATGAAATTTCTATTGTACACAACATTAGTATCTTAACAGAAATATATGGAAAAAGCAAGTAAAAAAAATCTTTTTTTAATTTTAATATTTATTATTCCCTTTTTCTGGGAAAGCTGTTAAAATAATATCTATATGTCTGCTTTTTATTGTTAGACAAGGAAAGGAAAGGTTACTATGAAAGGTTCTTCTATGAATACCCATATGGGAAAGATTGTCGTTCATAATGAAGTGATTGCCCAATATGCGGGAGGCGTTGCCGTAGAATGCTTCGGTATCGTAGGCATGGCCGGCGTCAGCGTAAAGGACGGTCTGGTAAAGCTTCTCAAAATGGACAGCATCACCAGAGGCATCAGCGTAACGCTCCATCAGAACAGGCTGATTCTTGATTTCCATGTCATCGTGGCCTACGGCGTCAGCATATTGGCCGTAGCGGATAATCTAATCAGCAATGTAAAGTACAAAGTGGAAGAATTTACCGGCATTGAGATTGAGAAGATCAATATCTATGTAGATGGTGTCAGAGTGATTGATTAAGGAGGAACGTGTCGTGAGTTTACAACAAATCGATGCTGGGATGCTTGCCAAGATGTTCCTGGCCGGTGCAAAGAATCTGGAGAATAAAAAAGAGTGGATCAATGAGCTGAACGTTTTTCCCGTCCCTGACGGCGACACGGGCACCAATATGACCATGACCATCATGTCCGCAGCGAGAGAGGTATCCGGGCTTGGCGAAGCAATCGACATGCAGGGATTGTGCAAGGCAATCTCCGGCGGTTCCCTGCGCGGCGCAAGGGGGAATTCCGGCGTCATCCTGTCTCAGCTTTTCCGCGGCTTCACCCGGAGGATCAAGGAAGAGGAACTGCTGACCATCCCTGTGCTGGCGGAGGCTTTCGACAAGGCTGTGGAGACCGCTTACAAGGCTGTCATGAAGCCCAAGGAGGGGACAATCCTCACCGTTGCCAGAGGGGCGGCGGAAAAGGCGGCGGAACTTGTGGATGACGGCTGCACGGATATGGAGGCATTTCTCTCTACCGTCATCAGGCATGCGGAGTATGTGCTGAGCCAGACTCCCGAGATGCTTCCCGTGCTGAAGCAGGCAGGTGTGGTGGATTCCGGCGGACAGGGACTCATCGCGGTGCTTTCCGGCGCCTTTGACGCGTTCCTGGGCAAGGAGACAGACCTTTCCATCAAGCCTGCGGGACAGGGCGCATCTGCCGGCGGAAACGCGAAAGAGAGCCAGATGCAGGCGGAGTCCCAGATGGAAATCAAATTCGGCTATTGTACAGAATTCATCATCATGCTGAATAAGACTTTCAATATCAAGACGGAGATGGATTTCAAGGCCTATCTGGAATCTATCGGCGATTCTATTGTATGTGTGGCGGACGACGATATCGTGAAAGTGCACGTACATACCAATGACCCGGGTCTGGCTATCCAGAAGGCATTGAAGTATGGCGCGCTTTCCAATATGAAAATCGACAATATGCGCCTGGAGCATCAGGAAAAGCTGTTCAAGGAAGCGGAAAGCTCCAGGAAAGAGACTCAGGCAGCGGAGAGCAGGGCGGATACGCCGCCTAAGGACTACGGCTTCATCGCTGTCTCCGTAGGAGACGGCATCAATGAAATCTTCAAAAGCCTGGGCGTAGACTACATCATCGAGGGCGGACAGACCATGAATCCCAGCACGGCGGACATTCTGGACGCGGTGGATAAGGTCAACGCCAAGACGATTTTCATCCTGCCCAACAACAAGAACATCATCCTGGCGGCAAATCAGGCGGCGGAGCTGTCCGCGGAAAAGGATCTGCTGGTAATCCCCACCAAGACCATCCCCCAGGGAATCACGGCCATCATCAATTTCGTGCCGGAGCTGTCCGTGGACGAGAATGAAGCGAACATGCTGAACGAAATCGGCAATGTCTGCACCGGCCAGGTGACCTACGCGGTGCGCGATACAGTCATCGATGACAAGGAAATCAAGAAAGGTGATTTCATGGGAATCGGCGACAGCGGCATCCTTGCGGTGGGCAATGATATGACCGCGGTGGCGGACGATACTATTTCTAAAATGATGAAAGCGGAGAGCGAATTGATCAGCATCTACTATGGCAGCGATGTGACAGAGGAAAATGCCGAGAGCTTCCGTTCACAGGTGGCGGACCGTTATCCTGACTGTGATATCGAACTGCAGTACGGAGGCCAGCCTATTTACTATTATGTCATGTCCGTAGAATAAAGAGAGAGGCGTATGAATCAGGATACCCCTGTCATTGAACTGAAAGGCGTCGGCGAGAAGACGCAGAAGCTGCTGGAAAAGCTGAATATCCGCACGGTGGGCGATCTGCTTTCCGCCTACCCGAGAGACTACGAGGTGTTCGGGGAGCCGGTAAAAGTAAGCGAAGCGTCCGCCGGGACTGTCTGTGCCGTCTATGGAGCCGTGTCCGGCATCCCCAATGAGAGAAGAGTCCGCAAGCTGAGCATCCTCAATGTGAATATCGCGGACAGTTCCGGCAGCCTGCAGCTGACATTCTACAATATGCCATTCCTGAAAAAGACCCTGCGTCAGGGAGGATTCTATATTTTCAGGGGATTGGTGCAGACAAGGGGCGCTTCCAGAATCATGGAACAGCCCAAAATCTTCTCCAGAGAGGACTATGCGAAGCTGACCGACCGGCTGGTGCCCCGGTATTCCCTGACCAAAGGGCTGACCAACCAGTCTCTGCAGAAATACGTGAAACAGGCCCTTTCTTTCTATGAATTCGGGCCGGAATATTTTTCGGAAGACCTGCTGGAGGAAGCCAGCCTGGTATCGGAGCGGGAGGCCCTGGAGACCGTTCATTTTCCCCAAAATCATGATTCCCTGGTGCAGGCCAGAAGACGTCTTGTCTTTGACGAATTCTTCTCTTTCCTGTTTCTCATGCGGAAAAATAAGGAATTCTGCGATGGCCTTGCCAGCAATTACAGGCTGCTCGAGACGGCGGATACCGTGCGCTTCCTGGAGCAGCTCCCTTTCCCCCTGACCAGGGCCCAGCAAAAGGTCTGGCAGGAGATCAAAGACGATGTGGGCAGCGCCCGCTGTATGAACAGATTAGTACAGGGGGATGTAGGCTCCGGAAAGACCATCGTGGCGGTGCTTGCCCTGCTGATGACTGCAGCCAACGGCTATCAGGGCGCTTTGATGGCCCCCACGGAAGTGCTTGCCATGCAGCACTTTGAGACCATACAGGATTATGTAAAACAATATGACCTGATATTCCGCCCTGTCCTTTTGGTGGGCTCTATGTCCGCCAAAGAGAAGAGAGAGGCCTATGGGAGAATCGCTTCCGGCGAGGCCAACCTCATCATCGGCACCCACGCGCTGATTCAGGAAAAGGTGCAGTATAAGGCGCTGGCTCTGGTGGTGACGGACGAGCAGCACCGCTTCGGAGTAAGACAGCGGGAGCATCTGGCCGAAAAAGGAGAAAATCCCCATATCCTTGTCATGAGCGCCACCCCCATTCCCAGGACGCTGGCCATCATCCTCTACGGAGACCTGCATATTTCCGTCATAGATGAACTGCCCGCCAACCGTCTGCCCATCAAGAACTGCGTGGTGAACACCGGCTACCGTCCAAAGGCCTATCGCTTTATTGCCGGACAGGTAGAACAGGGGCGCCAGGTGTATGTCATCTGTCCCCAGGTAGAGGGGGACAGCGAAGATGCCGAGGGCGGCGCGCCTCTGGAGAACGTAGTGGATTATACGGAGAAGCTGAAAAGCGCTCTGCCGGCCGGCGTACAGGTGGCCTATCTCCACGGAAAGATGCGTCCTGCGGACAAGAACCGCATCATGGAGCAGTTCGCCTCCCGGAAAATCGATGTACTGGTATCCACCACTGTCATAGAAGTTGGCATCAATGTGCCCAACGCCACGGTGATGATGGTGGAAAACGCGGAGCGCTTCGGCCTGGCTCAGCTCCATCAGCTGCGGGGGCGGGTAGGGCGCGGAGAGCACCAGAGCTACTGTATCTTCATAAGCGCCAGCGAAAAGGAAGAATCCATGGAGCGGCTGCAGATTCTGAACAAATCCAACGACGGCTTCTTCATCGCCTCGGAAGACTTGAAGCTGCGGGGACCGGGGGAACTGTTCGGAATCAGGCAGAGCGGGGAATTCTCTTTCCGTATCGGAGATATCTATTCGGATGCCTCTGTGCTGAAGCAGGCTTCCAAAGCCGTGGACAGGATACTTTCGGAGGATCCCGGACTGGAGAAGCCGGCGAATTTACTGCTGAAACAGCATCTGGAGGCAGCAGCCGGGAATCATGTCGATTTTCGCTCCATTTGAAGCTTCTGAAGCTTCTGATAAAATTTTCTTGACAGAATTGAGAAGATAGTGTATTATAATCAAGAAAATTTAGCCTGTTAAAGCAATAAAGTGGAGGCCGACCAGGCTGGATTCATGAACAGGAGACAGGAAAAAGTGAATGCCTGTCCTTAGGAAAGTGTGATAAAAAAGTGCCTTCGGCACTTCAACCCCCTAGCCCCCATTCATGGGGGAAAAATTGTGCGGCACACAATTAGGGGT
>NZ_CALPDH010000033.1:0-62938 GCF_943193215.1 Acetatifactor aquisgranensis
GACGATTTCGGAGAAGATGGATTCTATATCTTTTAAAATTCCGTACCGCCTGTTTTTTATGCCCACATTTATTTTTTGTCAAACATATGTTCGCAAAACGTATGTTTCTTTTTGTCACTCCAAAAGACGCAATTTCCTATAAAGTAAAAAAGGCCGCCCCATTCAGAAGCCGGCCTGCTCTATGAATCTTCTAATCCACCTATAGCTCAAATACCACAAACTAATTTATTTTCCCATCCAGATGCACGTCCAGCTGATTATAAGAAATCTCAATTTCGTTCTCATCCAGCTTCAGCTTACTGTTTTCCGTGACACGCCATTTCCCCTGCCAGAAATCCTCCTGCCTGAACCAGCACCTGACCCCCAGCACCACACAGGAACTGCCCAGCTCCGACACGAAGACCAGCCTGTCCCTGTCTTTCAGCACAGCCTCATCCTCCTCCAGTACCCTGAGCAGCACTTCCTTCGCCCTCTTCAGGTCCGCCTGATAGGAGACTCCCACCGTGATGTCCATCCGGCGCACTTCCTGCATGGTGATGTTCACGAGACTGTTGTTTGCAAGGTTGCCGTTCGGCAGGATGACGGTCTGGTTGTCCGGCGTGAGAAGCTTCGTGTAGAAAATCTGAATTTCCGTGACCGTACCCTCCTGGCCGGAATAGCTTTCCCTGATATAGTCCCCCACCCGGAAAGGCTTCAGGGCCAATATCAGCACGCCGCCCGCCAGGTTGGACAGACTGCCCTGGACCGCAAGACCGATAGCCACGCCGGCAGAACCCAGCACGGCCACCACGCTGGCCGCGTCCAGCCCGAAAGAGGATGCCAGCCCCATGGCCAGCACCGCGTACAGGGTAGCTTTCACGAAAGAATCCACGAACTGTATCACGCCCAATTCCGCGTTCGCCCGCTCCATGGATTTTCTGATGATTTTCCGCAATAATTTTATCAGCCTTACGCCTATCAGAAAGAACACTGCCGCCAAGAAGATGCGAAGCCCCAGATTCAGAGCCTTCTCAGGCAGGGTGCTCAGGAACTCCTGCACCGCCCCTTTCTGTACTTTCTCCCCCACATCCGCCAGGATGTTTTCCGCGGCGCTGCCCGCTGTCAGATATGCCATCATTGTCTTCCTCTCTTTCCTCCCGATTTCCGTCCGGACTCACATCCGGCTCCTGCCTGTCCCGGTCCGCTTTCGATTTGATTCGATTCCCGTCCCTCTTCTGTCCGAACCCGCTGTGAGGCTTTCTCCTCTTCCTCATCCGGTGCCCCGATAATGATTCTGCCGTTCTCCATCTCCATACGCACCTTATTCCCATGGATGCCCATGCTCTCCAGGAATTCTCTGGGTATCTGTACGCGCCCGGCCTTGTCCAATACCGCGTATTCATCGTGGGCCTCCTCGAACACGCCGATGGCATCCAGTTTATCCGCGTAACTCTGCTTCACAATCATTTCGCTGCTGGTCTTTCCGTCCCGGATGGCCACCACACGGCTCACTTTCTTGGACAGCTCCCGGTCATGGGTCACGATGACGATAGTCAGGCCCAGGTTCTTATTCAAATCCCGGAACACGTCCAGGATATAGTTTCCCGTTTTGGTGTCCACGGAGCCTGTAGGCTCATCTGCCAGCAAAATCCTGGGGTTGTTGGCCAGGGCTATGGCTATGGCAATCCGCTGCTGCTCTCCCCCGGACAGCTGGCTTAAGCGGCTGTCCTTTTTGTGGGACATCCCCACCATCTCCAGTAGCTCCAGCGCCCTCTCTTTCTGCTTCTTTCCATGGTCTCCGCGGGTGAATCGCATGGGCAGCCGGACATTCTGCCAGGCGCTTAAATAAGGCAGCAGGTTCCTTGCATTATTCTGCCACACAAAGCCTACGGTATTCCGTTTATATTCTACCAGTTCTTTCTCATTCAATTTGAACAGATTCCTGCCGTCCACGGTCAGCTTTCCGGCAGACGGACGGTCCAGCCCTCCCACCATATTCAGGAAAGTGGATTTGCCGCTGCCGCTGTTGCCGATGATGGCCATGAGCTCTCCCTCGGCGATGCTCAGCTCCAGTCCCTGGAGGGCCAGGACCTCAAGGTCTTTCGTCTTATAGATTTTTACCAGATTCTCACAGATAATGATATCCTCACGCAACAAACTCACCGTCCTCCAACTGGTATACCACATCCCCGATTTCCATCAGCCCTGTGTCATGGGTGGTCATGACAATCGTCACGCCCTCCGAAGCCGCCAGATCCTTGAATATCTTCACTACCTGCAGCCCTGTATTCGTATCCAGCTCCGCAGTGGGCTCATCCGCGAAGAGAATCTCCGGCCTGTGGGCGATGGCCCTGGCAATGGCCACCCGCTGCTGCTCTCCGCCGGACAGTTCCTGGGGCAGATGCTGCAGCCTGCTGCCAAGTCCTACCATCTTCAGGCATTCCTCCACACGCTCTTTCCGGTTCCCCTTATACTTCGCGAGTCTCAAGGCAAATTCCACGTTCTCATAAGCGGTCATCATGGGAACCAGCGCCACCGACTGGAACACGAATCCCATCTTCACCCGCCGCAGGAGCCCCCGCTCCTTTTCGTTCATCTTCGCGATATTATTGCCCTGAAAGAACACATCCCCCTCTGTGGGATAGTCCAGAGCGCTTAAGATATTCATCAGCGTTGTCTTGCCTGAGCCGGAACGCCCTCTTAAAATAGCCAGCTGTCCCTTTTCGATTTCCAGGTTCAGCCCTTTCAGCGCCCAGAAAGTATCGCCTCCCGCCATGGGGAAGCCCCTTTTGATTCCTTTTCCCGCAATGATGCTCTCCATATCTATACCCCTTTGCGTGCCTTTGACACACCTGTCATTCAATAGACTGATAAAATGCGCGAAAGCACACTTCTTTCATACTTTCCCCCTAATCTTCGCCCAGCTTCAGCGCCTGAGATATCTTAATCTTTGAAATCAGCCAGCCTAAGATGAACATACAGATCAGTATAGCCAGCCCCACCACGCCGAACAGCCGCGCGTAGTCGCTCCTGTCCCTGATAATCTCCAGCGGAATCACCTGGTCCGCGGAAGTGTAGGCAATCTGTATCAGCGGGATGTACAGTCTGGAGGTCAGTATCCCCACCAGAATCCCGGCTCCGATGGATACGCCCGTGATGAAAATCTGTTCATTGACCATCATGGTCAATATCTCTTTCATGGACATGCCCATGGCCCGGAAGATACCGAACTGCAGCGTCCTGGACTGTATGGACAGAATCCAGTATATCAGAAAACCCGTGACGCACAGCAGCAGTACGCAGATGAAGCCTATGGTCAGGATGCCGTTTGTCCCCTGAAAAATAGGATTGTTCTTCAGGTCAATGAGCTCGGAAGCCGCATCCAGGAACACGGAATACTTCGTACCTGATTCCTCCGCATATTCATAGATGAATTGCGAAGAATCCTCCGCCTTGATCCATACCTGGTAAGGCGTCACGCCCCAGGAAGACTGTAGCTGTGACAGATGGGCCACAATGAGGAAATTGCTCACCCCTGCATATACACCGTCCTTGCCTTTCTCCCATGTAATGGGGGTATAGGAAGGCCAGTAATCCACAAATCCGTAGATGATGCCCCTCATGGAATCATTGTTCGCATTCGTATATGTCAGCACATCCCCCACCTCATAGCCGAAATACGACCGGAAGTTGGAAGAGACCAGAATCGCCCGGGAATTCTGGGATATGGCGTTCAGGTATTCGTACCAGTGGACGGGAAGAAGAGAATCTTTGAACCAGGCAGTCTCCCCGAACTCTTTGGTGTGGATGCCCATCAGCATGGCCTGGGCCCGCCCTCCTTCCACGGACACATTCACTTTCTTATCCACGAAAACTTTCGTCACGCTCTCTATGCCCTCAAGCGTCTGATACTTTCCGAAATCCGGCTCCTCATAAACCAGCTCCGACTGCCCTGCCGCCCCGCCACCCAGGGCATTGTCCGCAAGCATCGCGCTGTTGTCTTTCCAGACCTCCTGCAGCACCAGGTCGGCCCCCGCGGAATACCGAATCTTATCCTCCGCATTGGCATTTATCGTCCGCGCCGCCTGGGCATTGAAGATTCCCATGGCCAGCGTCAGAATCAGGAAAACCATGAGGAAACCCTGATTGCTCTTCGTCCGGATAATCCTCAGGAATGACACATAAAGCGAAGTAGGCCACCAGCGCTTTCCAATCATGAAAATAATTTTCACCAGCAGCGGAAAGATTCTCAGCACGAACAGCCCTGCCCCTACCATGAACAGAGAGGAGCAGAAATACAGCAGCGGATCCAGGGATGCCCCGTCCATGACCTTTATCGCCAGATATTCTTTCTGGGAATTATACTGGTACAGGCCATACAGAGAAACCCCCAGCAGAATCACATCCAGAAACAGCTTCTGCCACCAGGGGCTTTTGCTCTTTCGGTTCTTCCCGCGCTTATGGGCCACGATGTTGACATTGGCATACCGGATGACCGGCAGTACCATGGTGCAGACCCCGAATAATGCGGCCGCCCCGGCAAATATCCAGACTCTCGGCCCTATCTCCACCGGCAGCGCCGCTCTTTTCACGAACTCCAGGAAAGCATTGGACGCCCCCAGGATCCTGCACATCAAAAGACCCAGCGGAATTCCTCCCACGATTCCCAGGACGGAAATCAGCACGCTCTGCAGCAGATAGACCAGCACAATCTGCTTCTTGTCCGCGCCGCGGCTCTTATAGACCGCGATTTCGTTCTGCTCCATCTCCAGCATCTGCCCTGATACCATGAAAATAAATACGGCCAGCAGCACAAAAATCGGCATCTGCAGAATCAGTATGGTGATGTTCAGCTTCTGGGCGTTTGCCACAAAGGTCTCCATGGTGGACTTGAAGTTGACGGTGCGGCTCTTGTATCCCATATCGTCGAATATCTTGAAATAGCGCTCCAGGACGCTCAGATAATGCTCCGCCTGGTCCCCCCGCATCTGCAGGTAATCCAGAGTCGCGTACCATTCCGCATTGAACCCTGTATCCATGCGCTCCGCGTTGGCGAACAGTTCCTGGAACAACCCCTGATCCATCAGGCAGACATCCCGCCACAGACCGGGCTCCCCTATCCAGTATTCGTCCTGTTCCTGGCTGTTTTCAAAGATTCCCGCAATCCGGATCCGGTAAGGCACTTTCTCCGGATCTCTCACCTCCGACAGTTCCAGCATCTCTCCCAGCATCAGGTTCTGGTCCATGAATGTCCTCTCATTGACAATGACGTCGAACGTGTGGTCATCCAGTTCTCCGGAATACATGTCCCCATTCACGATTTTGATATGATCCGCCTGATCCGAGTAGCATCCTATCCGAATGGTCAGTTCGTTTTTTCTGCCCTCCACCGCTACCTCGTGGACAGCCTTCACATTTCCCTTATAGTACTGGGTCACTTTGAAAAGCGCCGGCACATCCAGTTCTTCCCTCATTTCCTCCATCAGCTCGGCGGCGCGGATTGTTTTCCGGAACTCCTCCTCCTTTTTCCCGGCAGCGGCATAGCCGCCTCTGAGGACAATCAGTCCCGGACAGGAACCATGCTCCACATAGTAATCGTTTAAGCTCCGTGTCAGAGTCCTCTGCAGGACAGCCTGGGAATACATCGGACTGGCCGCGGCGATGGCTATCATCAGCAGATTGCCGATCAGGAGGCTTATGACCATCCATTTCCTGCTTTCAATCTTACGGAAAACAAAACTCAACATGTTTCTGCCCCCTAATCCGCGATCACGGTCTGTCCTTCGCGGAGACCGTCCAAAATCCACATCTTCTCTCTGTTATTCAGTCCCGGCACCACATACCGCTTCTGTACCATATCATCTTCCAGCACATACACATAGCTTTTCCCCTTTTCGGCCTCCACGGCGCTCCAGTCCACCAACAGGACATCCCGCAGCTCCTCTGCATTGTACTGATACTTCAGAGTACCTGACAGCTCCTTAGGCGGCACATCCTCATACAGTTCGATCAGGGCCATTCCCTGCGGCGCCGAGCCGGGCAGGATGGAGGGCGCCGCCACCACTTTGCCCTGATAAGTCTTCAGATTGCTGCCCCTGCCGGTCTCTACGGTGACCTCCATATTGTAGCGCAGCCTGCCAAGGCTGTCCTCAGCCACAAGGTAGTAACTGTCCGTGGAATACATGGAGATGATGACCATATCCTTTGTCACCAGATCCCCCTCGCTGCAGGCGGCTATCGTATCGATCACGCCGTTGAAAGGAGCAACCAAGGTATTGTCGGCGATTTCCTCGTCCATCTCCTCCAGGCATTCTCTCAGCCTTGTAATCTCTTGTTCCGTCTGATAGACGAATTGCTCGTATTCCGCCCGGGCCTTTTCTATCCTGAGCTGCTCAATGCGCAGCTCATGGCCGCCAAGCCCCTCCAGCTTTTTGTCGGCCTCTTCCATGGCAGTCAGCCGCTCGGCCGTGCCGGTCTCCAGATTCTCAATGGTCCTCGCAAGCGTAAGCGCCAGCTCCTCCCTGTCCGCCCTGCTCACCTCGATGTCAAAGACCGCCAGGGCATCGCCCGCCTTGACTTCATCGCCTTTCCGCACCAGAAATTCCCTGAACCTGGCCTGGCTTTCGTCCCATCGAAGATCCGCCGTGACCGGATAGTATATCCGCACGGATCCCGCCGCTGTCCTTATGTAATCCCCTGTCTCTATCTGTACGGTATCATAATTGGCCTGCTCCGGAGCAATGAAATCCTCTCTGTACAGCGGCTCCTCCTGCTCACTGTTGCCGCACCCGCCAAGCGAAGCAGCAGCCGCAATCAGCGCTGCCGTCGCCAACGCCTTAATCCTGGACATAGACCATATCTCCTTCCTCCAGACCTTCTATCACTTCCGCTTTCGTATCTGTCGTCATATCCGTCTTCACATCGCAGCGCACCCGCGCTCCGTCCACCTGCCTGTAGACATACTGGCCGCTCCCGTCCCGATACAGGGCATTTATCGGGATAGTCAATACATTTTCCTTATAAGACTGATAGACCATGACGACGGCGTACTGGCCTGCCAAAATCCATGGCTCCTGAGTATCGATGGAAAACTGCGCCTGCATCTCCTCACCGGCCAGCGCCGCTTTCACCATCTCATTGGTATCATAAGGGACGAGGCTGATATCCACTTCCTTATCCAGGATTTTCGCGCAGATTCTGTCCGCACCATTTAGGGATGACTCTGAAATATACTCTGCAGACAGGCTTAAACGGCTATCATCCGCTATATAGATGACAGGAGTATAGCCCTGTATCCCATCGCCCTTTTTCATATCAGCGATGTAAACGATTCTTCCGCTGAAAGGAGCCGTTATTTCGTTTTTTCCTATCTTTTCCTGCAGTTTCCTCAGGGTCTCCTGCTTTTTCTGCAGTTCCAGGCCGCGCAGTTCCTGCGCTTCCGCCTGCGCAAGCTCCAGCTTCTGAATCTCCAGTTCTTTTGCCCAGCCGGTATAGCCGAATTGTCCCTGTTCGTGCATCATTTGGAGCTCTTCCCGGGCAATCTCGAGGTCCAGGCTGGCCTGTCTGTCGCTGAACTCTCCCATTGTGAGCAGATTGTCGATTTCCTTCTCCAGATTCTCTATCTGCTCCGCCACCTGTTCCTCGCTTAAAACAGCAAGGACATCTCCCTCCTGCACCATATCTCCCATTATGACATTGACGCTCTCCAGATAGCCGTCCACAGTAAAGTGCAGTTCCTCCGTATAGGGGACCACCTCTCCGCTGTAGATGGACAGCTGATAGATATCCTCTTTCTGCGCCACGGCCATATCCAATTTGACATCCACCGGCTCCAGAAGATCCGGGACTTCCATGGAAATACTTTTTTCCGTGGAAAAAATGTTTTCCACTGTGCATCCGGTCAGCCCTGCAGCCAGGAGCAGGACCGTCACCAACGCCGCTTTTCTTTTCATCACTGTTCTTCTTCCTGCGAATTATTAGAATCCATGCCGTCTCCGCACTTTTCATCCGAAGACCGCTCTAGTTTATGATGACGCTGTCGCCTTCCTCAAGGCCGCTTAAGATTTCCACATACTCTCCGTCCTCCAGCCCTGTGGCGATTTCCCGCAGAACACGAAGGCCGTTTTCATCCAGCATATATACAAATTTCGCTCCCTCAGCCGCCTTTATGGCATCCCTGGGCACATACAGCACATCCTCACGCTGGTCCAATATGACCTCGATGGTTCCGCTTACCCCATTTTCCAGCGTGGGATCGGGCTGAAGCAGCTGAAGATAGGCCATGGGTTCATCCCCCTCCTGCTGTTCTGCCAGGCCCAGGACCGAGGGGTCTACTGACTGGGCAGGGTATTCTTTTTTTTCACACAGGACTGTCGCCTGCGTCCCCACAGGGAAGTACCCCGCATCCTCTCCTTTTACCGTAAATACCACCGTATCCAGATCGGCCACCGTGACAAAGACCTTTCCCTTTACGGAGCGCTCACCCTCCTTCATCTTCTGGAGATATGTGACTGTCCCGTTGATATCCGCGTAAATCTGCCGTTCCCGCAATTCCTCTTTCAGTTCCTGCAGGCGTATGCCCGCTATGTACACCGCGTCGTCGGCCTCCTGCAGCTGCTTTTCATTGGTCTGCGCGTCGGCATCTTTCTGCTTTTCCAGCTCTATCTGCTGTATGAGAACGGCGTTGGCCCGGTCTACATAAGCCGCCCCCTCCGGCTCTCCCGGTTCATAATTCCTGGACCATGCCATCAGTTCTTTTATCTGTCCCTCCATGTCCGCTATGATGGCATCCTGCCTCTCCCGGTCCAGCCTCTGGTACTCCGGCAGATACGCCCTGCCGACCTGCAGGGCCCGCAGGGCGTATTCTCCGTCGGATATCTGCCGGGGCAGATCGCCCTGCTCCAGCTCCGCCAGCAAAGTGCCTTTCTTTACCTGCTGCCCCTCGCTGACATACACCTTGTCGATATACATACCGCCCAGTGAGAAGCTGTATTTTTCCTGCTTTGCAGAGGCATAAGTGCATTTGACTTTCTTGGTCAGAATCATATCCCCGCGCATGACCAGTGCCTGCTCGTATTCCGCCGCCTCGTAGCTGCGGATCACAGGGGCTGCCGGAAGCTCCTCCTCTTCCGGCATGATTCCACAGGATGCGCATACAAACGGCAGAGCCATGAAAATAAGCGTCCGCTGCAGCCTCCCCGGAATCCCCCGGGGAATCCTCTCATTCCCTTGCATTGACCAACCCTCCCCGAATCCTGTTTCCACGCTCTGGCTCAGGACTCTTTTTCCCCGGGCTCCTCAGATTTGGCGCGCCTGGCAGGCTTCTTCGCCGCCGTATTCTTCCCTGTGCTCCTCTTTGCCGCTGTACTCTCCGCTGTCTTTTTCTCCGCAGCCTTATTTCCGGTTTTTTCCGCGGCTTTCCTATAGGCCTCCATCCTTTCCGCAGCTTTTCTGTAGGCCTCACCTTTCTCCGCGGCCAGCCGATCCGCCTCCGCTTTCTCCGCGGCAGCCCGCTCAACGGCCTCTATGGCGATTTCCTCCTCCGTCAGAGGAATGTACTTCAAAATGCTCAGGGACAGCGGCGCTACCTTTACCGTGACAGAAACCGGCCTGTCATCCCATTCCCCTGCCCTTGAACGCTTCACACGGCTGTTCACGATGCCTGTGCCGCCGTATCTGGTATTATCGGTATTAAATATTTCTTTGTACTTTCCATCGTAAGGCACTCCTGTGGTGATTTCCCGCTCCACGCCAGAGAAATTTGCCACAACCAGCAGGACTTCATCCTCTTTCCGCCCTTTGCGCAGGAAAGTCAGGAAGCACTCCTCCCAGGAAATATGATTCACCCATTCAAACCCTTCCGGCGCGTCGTCCAGGGCATACAGCTCCGGGGTAGCGCGGTACAGATGATTCAGATCTTTCATCAACTCGGAGATTCCCTGATGCTCCGGCACCTGGGCCAGCTCCCACTCTACCTGCCGCGCTTCGTTCCACTCATCGAACTCACCCAGATCCTGCCCCATGAACAGCAGCTTCTTGCCCGGATGCGTCATCATATAGGCATAGGTGAGCCGGAGATTGGCGAACTTCTGCTCCCGCTCTCCCGGCATCTTCCCAATCAGGGAGGCCTTGCCGTGCACCACCTCGTCATGGGAGAACACCAGCATGAACTTCTCGCTGTAGGCGTAGACCATGCTGAAGGTCAGCTCTCCGTGGTGATGGGCCCTGAAATAGGGATCGTATTTGATATAATCCAGATAATCGTTCATGAATCCCATGTTCCACTTCAGGTCAAAGCCCAGACCGCCCTCCTCCAGCGCTCCCGTAATCTTCGGGAAAGCCGTGCTCTCCTCCGCGATGCTGAGCACGCCGGGATTGCGCTTCTTCATGACGGAGTTCAGGTGCTTGATCATCTCGATGGCTTCCAGATTCTCTTTCCCGCCGTACATGTTCGCCACCCATTCCCCATCCTTTTTCCCGTAATCCAGATAGAGCATGCTGGCCACCGCGTCCATCCGGATGCCGTCCACATGGTACTTCTCCACCCAGAACAGAGCGTTGGCGATTAAATAATTGGAAACCTGCGGTCTGCCGTAATTATATATCAAGGTTCCCCAGTGGGGATGACTGCCCTGTCTGGGATCTCTATGCTCATACAGGCAGGTGCCGTCAAAATTGGACAGCCCGTAAGCATCTCTGGGGAAATGGGCCGGAACCCAGTCCAGAATCACGCCGATTCCCGCCTTGTGCAGTTCGTTGACAAAATACATGAAGTCCTCCGGCGAACCGTATCTGGCCGTAGGGGCATAGTATCCGATTACCTGATATCCCCAGGAGCCGTCCAGGGGATGCTCCATCACGGGCATCAGTTCCACATGGGTGTAGCCCATCTCCTTGATGTAGGGAATCAGCCGTGCCGCAATCTCCCGATAATTGGCATAACTGCCGGAAAGCGGCGCCGTCACAGAGCCCAGATATATTTCATATACGCTTACCGGCGCATTTCCCGTCTGGAACCCGGCCCGGCCTTTTATGAATTTCTCGTCCTCCCAGACGAATCTGTCCAGATCCGCCACCACGGAAGCCGTCTCAGGGCGCAGCTGCGCGGCATTGCCGTAGGGATCCGCTTTCAGATAGGTCAGGCCGCCCTTTGCCTTCAGCTCAAATTTGTAATTGTCCCCCTCTTTCGCGTCAGGCACGAAAAGCTCGAAGATGCCCGAATCCCAGAGCCGACGCATCTGATGAATCCGTCCGTCCCAGCCGTTGAAATCTCCCACAACGCTGGCCCGTATCACATTAGGTGCCCACACGGCAAAATAGACGCCCCTGACATTGTCAATCGTCATGGGATGGGCGCCCAGCTTTTCGTATACGGTATAATGAATGCCGTTATTGAATTTGTCCGTATCATTTACGGTAATCTGGGGGGCGGCGCGGTAGGCTTCGCCGCATACGCGCTCCCCGCCCTCTTTGTCTTTCACCAGATAGTGGTAGGCAGGCAGCGTCTTTCCTTTCTCCGGCAGCAGCGCCGCAAAGAAACCGTCCTCGTCGGCAAGCTCCATCTGCACCGATTTCCCGCTTTCCCCGAATACCACGGACACCTCCGCCGCGCCCGGGAAATACGCCTGCACCAGCGTCTGGTTCCCCGCTTTATGGGGCCCCAGCACTTCGTGGGGATTGTCGCACTCCAAGTAGATAATTTCCTCGATTTTGGGCCAGTTCATCAGGTTATAAAGTTTTTGTGTCATATTCTGTATCCTTTCCTATTAATTTGTCTTTCTATCTCCCGTCATCATACGATATATCGTGCAGAAATAATCCGCTGCGCAGTTTCGGCTCGAACCAGGTGGACTTAGGGGGCATCAGCCTCCCCGCATCGGCCACCGCGAACAGCTCCCCTATGGAAGTAGGATACATTGAAAAAGCCACTTCCAATCCCTCGTCCACCCGGCGCTCCAGTTCCTCCAGTCCCCGGATTCCGCCCACAAAGTCGATGCGCTTGTCCGTCTTCGGATCCTGAATGCCCAGAACGGGCCCCAGCAGATAGTCCTGCAGCAAAGATACATCCAGACCTGCCACTGCGTCCTCTGAAAGGATACCCTGCTTTGCAGTCAGACTATACCACTCGCCGCCCAGGTACATGCCGAATCTGCCTTTTCTGTCGGGACGGTATGGCGACTGCTCCGCTTTCTCTATCCGGAAGTTTTCGGCGACCTTTTCCAGAAAGCCCTCTTTCGTACAGCCGTTCAAATCTTTTACCACGCGGTTGTAATCCATGATATATAATTCTTCATCCGGGAACAGCACCGAAAGGAAATAATTGAATTCCTCCTCTCCAGTATAATCCGGGCAGGATTCACGCCGCATCAGGCCTACCTTTACCGCCGATGCGCAGCGGTGATGCCCGTCCGCTATATAGACCGCGTCCATCTGCCCGAACAGTCCCCGAATCTCTTTCACCCGGTCGGGCTCCCCAATCACCCATACCCGGTGCCGGATGGAATCCTCAGACGTAAAATCACAGACGGGAGCATTCTTTTTCGTCTCCCCGACAATCTCCCGCAGCCCGTCGTTGGAGCGGTATGCCAGAAAAATCGGGCCGGTCTGCATATCGCATGTATCCACATGGCGGATTCTGTCCAGTTCCTTGTCCGCCCTTGTGTTCTCATGTTTCTTGATGACGTTCCCGCAGTAGTCGTCGATAGAGGCACAGGCCACGATACCTGTCTGGCTTCTGCCGTTCATAGTCAGCTCATAAAGATAATAGCAGGGCTGCGCCTCCTTGATGAATTTCCCCTGTGATATCCAGTCTCGCAGCAGCCGCGCCGCCCTTTCATAAACCTGCGGGGCATAGGTATCCACCTCCTGCCCGAAGCCTGTCTCCGCCCGGTCTATAGCCAGGAAAGAATCCGGATTCCCCGCCACCACTCCGGTGGCCTCCTGCCTGTTGTACACATCATAGGGCAATGCCGCGATTTTGCCCTCCATGCCAGGCGCCGGACGATACGCGGAAAATGGTTTGATATCTGCCATTGCTTTCTTCCTCTTTTCTATATAAGCTAATGTTCATCTACACCCCGGCTTTCTTTTCAGGATAAGCTGATTCTGCCATAGATGGCTCCCTTCTGAACGGGAAATCTCTGAATTATACATTTTCTACACTGAATTGACTAAATCCGCCGGTTAGATACATTTTATCAAAAATATCTGTACTTAACAAGGATCTAGTGATAAACTGTAGTTGAAAAGTTGTGGAGGGATGACTTTATGCGGAAGATATTAATCATGGATGCCCAAAATTATGATACCGCTCTGCCGGAATTCTGCAGAACCGCCGTCCGCGGAATCATTTTCATCGACGGAAAGCTTGTACTCAGGCTGCTGAAAGAATCTCTCCCGATGCACTAACAGACAGACTACAGGAAAGGAACGAGGTATTAAAATGACAGACGAGAACAGAAAACTGTTGGAACGAATCAATAACTATGCGGAAGACGTGCTGGGAGAAATCGATCCCCAGAAAGTGCCGGTCTCCGTCCAGCTGGAGAAGCTGAGGCCTGTGATGGAGGAAATTGCCGCGGAGAAGAATATGAGCCTGGAGGATCTGTTTATTCTGTATATGGATCTGCAGAGCGAAGCCTCCTGCGCCACGAACCAGAAACTCAAGGACAGCCTGCAGGATATCAATGACGGTTTCGACGGAGGCTCGCCGCTGCTGTTCCGCTGAGGGGGCGGGCTCTGCGCCGGCTCCGAGTGCCTGCCGCAGGCAGAAAACAGGCTCGCTGCTTTCGCAGGCAATGCCATAATACAAAACGCCCATTGCCTTCTCCTTCCGGCCATAAGACAATGGGCGATATAGCTTCATAATGTTTATAACTCCTAAAATCCCTTAGCCCTTAACAATCCGGACGCGGAACACACCCTTGATGTTCTCAAGCGCACGAATAGTCTCCTCAGTGGGAACCTCCTCCACATCCAGCATGGTGTAAGCCACTTCTCCCCGGGATTTGTTGGTCATGTCGCTGATGTTGATGCCTTTCTCACCAAACTCCGCCGCGAACTTCGTGATCATATTCGCGATGTTCTTGTGGAAAATCGCCACGCGCCCGGCCTTGCTGCAGACGCCCATGTCGCAGGAGGGATAGTTGACGCTATTACGTATATTTCCATTCTCCAGATAATCCATGATTTCCTCTACCGCCATAACGGCACAGTTGTCCTCGGACTCCCCGGTGCTGGCTCCCAGATGGGGGATGACGATGCAGCCTTTCTGCCCCGCGGTGGTGGGATTGGGGAAATCGGACACATAACGGGCAACCTTGCCGCTCTGAAGCCCTGCCAGCACGTCCGCCTCATTGGCCAGCAGGTCTCTTGCGAAGTTCAGCAGAATGACCCCGTCTTTCATCTTCCCGATAGCCTCAGCATTGATCATGCCTTTGGTGGAATCCATCAGCGGCACATGGATGGTGATGTAATCGCACTCCGCGTAGATATCCTCCACATTGGTCACATGATGGACTGCGCGGCTTAAGCTCCATGCGGCATTGACGGACAGATAAGGGTCATATCCGTACACCTCCATGTCCAGCGCCACAGCCGCGTTCGCCACCTTTACGCCGATTGCGCCCAGACCGATGACGCCCAGCTTCTTGCCCTTGATCTCGGTGCCGGCGAAATTCTTCTTGGCCTTCTCCGCGGATTTCGAGATATCCGCGTCATCCTTTGCCGCTTTCACCCACTCTATGCCGCCGACCACGTCCCTGGCCGCCAATAACATCCCCGCGATGACCAGCTCTTTCACGCCGTTGGCATTGGCCCCCGGCGTATTGAACACCACTACGCCATGCTCCGCGCACTTATCCAGAGGGATATTGTTGACCCCCGCGCCTGCCCTTGCCACCGCAAGGAGCCCTTTCGGCAGCTCTGTCTCATGCATGGATGCGCTGCGCACCAAAATGCCCTCTGCCGCCTCCACATCGGCGGTAATCTCATAGGAATGCCCCTCTTCCTTTTGACTGCTTAAATTCTGTAACCCCACCTGGGCGATGGGATTCATACAATGAATCTTGTACATGTGTTCTCCTATCTGGATGACTCCGATTTTTAATACGGCCCACTTATGGCGATCCGCTTTAGCCTCTAAATGTGATTGCATGCTTCCTGCCGATGCCCTGTGCCGCTCTGGCAGACCTTACAGATTTTCCGCCTCGAATTTCCTCATGAACTCCACCAGCTTCTCCACCCCCTCCAAAGGCATGGCATTGTAGATGCTGGCGCGCATTCCGCCTACAGACCTGTGGCCCTTCAGATTCTCGAATCCGGCCTCTTTCGCCTCCTTGACGAACTTGGCGTCCAGTTCCTCATTTCCTGTCACAAAAGGCACATTCATCAAAGAGCGGTCCTCCTTGCGGACAGTTCCTCTGAAGAGCCTGCTCTCGTCCAGGAAATCATAGAGAATCTTTGCCTTTTTCTCATTATATTCTTTCATGGCCTCCAGGCCGCCCTTTTTCTTCAGCCATTTGAAGACCTTGCCGCAGATATAGATGCCGTATGCGGGAGGCGTATTGTACAGGGAGTCATTGTCGGCATGGATCTTGTAGCGCAGCATGGTGGGAGTGCCGGGCAGCACATCCTCGGTAATCATATCCTCGCGGATAATAACGATGACCACGCCCGCAGGCCCGATATTCTTCTGGACGCCGCCGTAAATCACGGCATATTTGGACACATCCACAGGCTCCGACAAGAAGCAGCTGGATACATCCGCCACCAGCGGCTTTCCCTTGGTGTCGGGCAAAGTCTTGAACTTTGTCCCATAAATGGTATTATTCTCACAGATATAGACATAATCCGCGTCCTCGCTGACAGGTAAATCAGAACAATCCGGAATATAAGAAAAAGTCTTATCTTCTGAAGAAGCAATCTTATTCGCTTTTCCGTAAATTGAGGCCTCCTGCCAGGCTTTCTTCGCCCACTGGCCGGTGACGATGTAGTCCGCCACCTTATTCTTCATCAGATTCATGGGAATCATGGCGAACTGCTGGCTGGCGCCTCCCTGCAGGAACAGCACCTTGTAATTATCCGGAATCTTCATCAAATCACGCAGATCAGCCTCCGCTTCTTTGATAATCGTATCGTAGGCCTTTGACCGGTGGCTCATCTCCATGACGGACATGCCTGTCCCCTTATAGTCAAGCATCTCTTCTGCTGCTTCCCGCAGCACCTCCTCGGGCAGAACGGCAGGCCCTGCGGAAAAATTATATACTCTCTTCATCTCCATCCTCCTCGTATCCTATTTACGCCTAATTACAGAATACCCTCTTCAAACACTTTAGTCAAGTACATCGCTAAACTTTTTCTATATTAGTGATTTTGCGCATTCTGCTGGTCAATGGACATATCGCTCATCAGTAGAACATGATGACCGGCATCCCTATTTCCGCCATCTCATAGAGCTCTGACATGGCGTTCGCAGGCGTATTGATGCAGCCATGGGAACCGTTCGTCTGATAGATTTTCCCGCCGAAGCTGACTCTCCAGCTGGCGTCATGGATTCCGATATTCCCTTTCACCGGCATCCAGTATTTCACGAAAGATTCATAGTCTGCACCGCGCAGAATCTGGTTCCGCTGTTTCGCGTAGACAAAATTGATGCCCTCCGGGGTTCCTCTTTGCAGTCCTGTATTGCCAGTGACGATATCCGTCTCCAGCTTCAGCTCTCCATCCGCATAATAATACATTTTCTGCTCTGACATGTCCACCTCGATGTAGGTGCCGCCAATGTCATCCAGCCCCCGCACATACCCCTCCTGAATATATGCGGGCACATGCACATCCGTGCCTGACCTCCGGGCCTGCAGCGCCTCCAGAAGATATGTTTCCTCGGCCTCCACATCCAGTTTCGTCCCGTAAGTGACATATTTTACCGCCACCGTATCCCCTCTGGTAGCCGCGAATTGCTTCTCTGTGCCACAGGTATCATAGTCTGCCGCCAGAGCCTCCACCCAGAGCCGGACTTTTTCCTCGCTGACCACAATCTGTCCGTTCTCGTCCAGAACAGGACAGCCATTTCCCTCTGCCTCCAGGAAACCGGCCAGAACCGCCGGCGTCAGCGCAATCTGCTCCGCCCCCATGTCATATATGATTTGACTTTCCTGGTCAACGAACCCGCTCACCTGTTCCCAGATATCCCTCTGCCTTTTGTCCACGGCGCTGTCTTCAATATCTTTATAGCACTCTCCCTCCGCCAGATCTATGGTGGTCTGTCCCTTGGCCAGACATTCCATCACATAGGCGCAGGCCTTCTCCGTGTTCAGCCGATGCAGATTGCCGTCCTGCAGCGTAAAGCCCTCGTCTGATTTGAGCACTCTGACGCCCTCGGCTTTTTTGCGTTCCTCCGATACAAAAGGCAGCTCCTGGAAACAAGCCCGCAGCATCTCTTCGTCCGCAATATATTTTCCCGGCGCCAGCCTGCTGGATACAGGTTTCCTGAGATTGTCCATCCAGAAGACAGAGGCATTCCGTCTCAGATATTCTTTCAATGCATCCGAATAATCCGGCCTGATGTCAGCGGCCGGCATATCGATTTCCCAACTCACACAATCGGCATCCACGATTGTTATCACGGATGCCTCCTGTGCGTTCACCAGTTCTTCATTTACCTGCTCTATTGATTTTCCGGTGCAGTATACCCCGTTAATCCATGTATTTACAGGAAAGTTGCTGCGGTAATACAAGGTGAGGGCCAGCATCCCTCCCAGCGCCAGAATCAGACCGCTGAGCAGGAATATCAACACAAGCCGAAATAGCTTTCTCATAGCATTTGAAAAATCCTTTTATCATTCGCTTTTTGCTTTCAGATCATCTCCGTCAAATACCTCTACAAGAGGCGCTCCTGCCGGAACCATAGGGAATACCTTGTCGTCCTCCGGTATGATGCACTCAATCAGAACCGGCGCTTTCAGAGCAATAGCCTTCTCTATGGCAGGCTGTACCTCTTCTTTCGCAGTCACCCGGATAGCTTCGCATCCCAGTCCCTCCGCCACCTTGCAGAAGTCCACCTTGTCGCTCAATACCGTCTGTGAATAACGCTTCCCATAGAACAGGGTCTGCCACTGCCGCACCATGCCCAGCACATGGTTGTTGATGACCACCTGGATAATGGGAATATTATAACGGCTTGCCGTAGCCAGCTCATTCATATTCATACGGAAACATCCGTCTCCGGCGATATTGACGCATATCTTGTCCGGCTGTCCCAGCTGCGCGCCGATACAGGCCCCAAGGCCATATCCCATGGTTCCCAGGCCTCCTGAAGACAGGAAAGTGCGGGGCTTCGTGTAGCGATAATACTGGGCCGCCCACATCTGGTGCTGTCCCACGTCCGTGGTAATCAAGGCCTCCCCTTTTGTGACCTTGTCTATAGTCTCTATCACATAGGGGCAGGATAACTGGGAATCGTCATATTTTAGCGGATATTTCGTTTTCAAATCAGCGATCATCCTCATCCACTCGCCATGCTCCTGCTTCGTCAGGCACTTGTTCAGCTCCTGGAGCACCGTCCTTAAATCCCCTACCAGACTGGCATCCGCGCGGATATTCTTGTTGATTTCCGCCGCATCGATGTCGATATGGACAATCCTGGCATTCTCCGCGAATTTCTTTGGATTGCCGATGACACGGTCAGAGAATCTGGCTCCCAGGGCAATCAGCAGATCGCACTGGCTGACTCCCAGGTTGGAGGTCTTTGTGCCATGCATGCCTATCATGCCGGTATAGCGGGGGCTGCGGCCGTCAAAGGCGCCTTTTCCCATCAGCGTATCGCACACGGGGGCGTCTATCAGCTCCGCAAAAGCCGCCACCTCGTCACAGGCCTCGGAAATGACCGCTCCGCCGCCCAGATAGATATAGGGCTTTTGGGCAGATTGGATATATTCCACTACCTGATTCATCTCCTCTTCCGTATAGCGATATACCTTGCGCTTCTCCTCCACAGGCTTTGGAGTGTATTCGCAGACAGCGGCAGTCACATCCTTGGTGATGTCCACCAACACAGGGCCGGGACGACCGCTTCTCGCGATGGTGAATGCCCGCCTTATGGTATCCGCCAGTTCTTCCACGTTTTTGACGATATAACCATGTTTTGTAATAGGCATGGTCACGCCTGCGATGTCCACCTCCTGGAAGCTGTCCTTCCCCAGCATGGGAAGCGTCACATTGGCCGTAATCGCCACCACGGGCACGGAATCCATATAAGCCGTGGCGATTCCTGTCACAAGATTCGTGGCGCCGGGACCGCTGGTGGCCATGCACACGCCCACCTTTCCCGTAGCCCTGGCGTATCCGTCCGCCGCATGGGCCGCTCCCTGTTCATGGGATGTCAATATATGCCTGATTTCATCGCTGTGTTTATACAGGGTGTCATATATGTTCAGGATGGTGCCTCCCGGGTATCCAAAGACGGTATCCACGCCCTGTTCCTTCAGGCATTCCACTACAATTTCCGATCCTGTCAGTTGCATTCCTGGTTCCTCCTATTCAGTTGCCGACTACGATAATTCGTTCCGCCCATATCCTCACGTCGCCAGTCTTTGCACAGAATTCCCGGCTGCTTTTCGCCCGCAGTTTTGCAGCCGCTGCTGGGACGGCGCTGTTATTTCACATCTATAAGCCGCATCCCACATTCCGAAAATCTGCGATGCCCACGTCCTTTTTCCGCCTGCACTGTCCTTATTTCTGGATTTCCAGGACTGCGCCGCGGTTGCCGCTGGTGACCATCTCACGGTATCTGGTCAGGTATCCTGTGGTGACTTTGGGTTCTCTGGGCTGCCACTTTGCACGCCTCTGCGCGAGGACTTCATCGTCTACCAGAATGTCCAGCCTGTTCTCCGGGATATTGATGCTGATGATATCGCCCTCTTCCACCAGCGCGATAGGGCCTCCCACCGCCGCCTCGGGAGATACATGGCCTATGGAGGCGCCTCTGGACGCGCCTGAGAAGCGTCCGTCCGTAATCAGCGCTACGGAAGAACCCAGCCCCATGCCCGCGATGGCAGAAGTGGGATTCAGCATCTCGCGCATGCCGGGGCCGCCCTTGGGTCCCTCGTAGCGGATGACCACCACATCTCCGGCCACGATTTTGCCGCCCTTGATGGCATCGATGGCATCCTCCTCGCAGTCGAACACTCTCGCAGGGCCCTGGTGCACCAGCATCTCGGGCACTACCGCAGAGCGCTTCACCACGCCGCTGTCAGGAGCCAAATTGCCTTTCAGGATAGCGATTCCGCCGGTTTCGGAATAGGGATTCTCCACTGGACGGATGACTTCCGGATTCAGATTCCTGCAGTTTTTGATGTTTTCGCCGATGGACGTGCCGTTTACGGTCATGCAGTCGAGATTCAGCAGATTTTTCTTCGTCAGTTCGTTCATCACCGCGTAGACGCCGCCCGCTTCGTTCAAATCTTCCATGTAGGTAGGGCCTGCCGGGGCCAGATGGCACAGGTTCGGGGTCTTTGCAGACAGTTCGTTGGCGATATCCAGGTTCAGATCCACTCCCGCTTCTCTGGCAATGGCAGGAAGATGCAGCATGGAATTGGTGGAACATCCCAGGGCCATGTCCACAGTAAGGGCATTCAGAAAGGCTTCTTCCGTCATGATATCACGGGGTTTTATATCTTTCTCAACCAGCTCCATAATCTTCATGCCGGCATGCTTTGCCAGACGGATACGCTCAGAATAAACCGCCGGAACGGTACCGTTGCCCTTCAGTCCCATACCGATGGCTTCCGTCAGACAGTTCATGGAATTAGCCGTATACATGCCGGAGCAGGAGCCGCAGGTAGGGCAGACCTTCTCCTCATACTCGCAAAGCTCCTCCATAGTCATGGTGCCCGCCGCCACGCTGCCTACGGCCTCGAACATGGAGGACAGGCTCTTCTTCTGACCGTGGACGCGCCCTGCCATCATGGGGCCGCCTGACACGAAGATGGTGGGGATATTTACACGGGCCGCTGCCATCAGGAGTCCGGGCACGTTCTTGTCGCAGTTGGGGATGCACACCAGCCCGTCGAAGCCGTGGGCCAATGCCATACACTCCGTGCTGTCCGCTATCAGATCCCTGGTCACCAGAGAATACTTCATGCCCACATGTCCCATGGCGATGCCGTCGCACACCGCGATGGCAGGAAACATGATGGGAGTGCCGCCCGCCATGGCCACGCCCATCTTCACGGCCTCCGCGATTTTGTCAAGGTTCATATGGCCGGGCACGATCTCATTGTAGGAACAGACAATGCCGATTAAAGGGCGCTGCCTCTCCTCCTCTGTGTAGCCCAGCGCGTTGAATAAGCTTCTGTGGGGCGCCTGCGCGGCGCCCGTCTTTACTGCGTCACTCCTCATGTTAGTCCCTCCTGATTTGGTATTTCATCTATGATTTCCGAACTTATTCCGCCTCCTGTTGAAAAACGCTCATCATATTTCGCCAAGGCAGTCTCCAATGCTTCTCTGGCATCTATCCTCATCCCACAGCACAATGCCAAAAGGGCAAAAATGCAGTCTCCCATTTCCATCTTCGCATTATCACTATATTCATGTCGTCCGGAAATAACGCTCTTTTTGCCGTAGTCAACTGTTTTCAGAATCTCCTTGCCAAGCTCACCCACTTCGCTGACCAGGTCGATATAGCGTATCTCCGCATTGCCAGATAATCCATATCTTCTCATGTGCCTTTCAACAGTATCCTGCATCTATCTTATCCTCCCCTCCAGCAAGCTGCCCATCTCGCTGCAGCCCACTTTTGTACAGCCTTCAGAATAGATGTCTCCCGTGCGGTATCCGTCCTTCAGCACCTGCTTCACGGCCTGCTCAATCGCATCCGCCTCCTTGTCCAGGTCGAAGCTGTAGCGCAGCATCATGGCGGCGCTCAGAACCGTAGCGATAGGATTCGCGATGTCCTGCCCCGCAATATCCGGCGCGGAGCCGTGACTGGGCTCGTAGAGGCCAAATTTGCTGTCGTTTAAGCTGGCGCTGGCCAGCATGCCGATGGAACCTGTGACCATGCTGGCTTCATCGGACAGGATGTCTCCGAACATATTTTCGGTAAGAATGACATCGAACTGAGCCGGGTCTTTCACAAGCTGCATGGCACAGTTGTCCACCAGCATATGCTCCAGCTTCACCTCCGGGTAATCCGCGGCCACTTCCTCCACCACTTTCCTCCACAGCCTGGAGGAATCCAATACATTGGCCTTGTCCACGCTGGTCACTTTCTTCCGCCGCTTCATGGCGATGTCAAAGCCTTTGATGGCGATGCGGCGGATTTCATTCTCGTCATAGGTCAGGGTATCGATGGCCTTACGCACTCCATTCTCCTCAACAGTCCTGCGCTCGCCGAAATACAGGCCGCCTGTCAGTTCCCGCATAATCAGCATGTCGAAGCCCGCTTTGCTGATTTCTTCTTTCAGGGGACATGCTCCTGCCAGCTCGTCATAAAGCACTGCGGGGCGCAGGTTCGCGAACAGATTCAACGCTTTCCGGATAGCCAGAAGCCCCGCCTCGGGACGCAGATTGGGCGGCAGCTTGTACCAGGGGGATTTCGTAGTGTCGCCGCCGATGGAGCCCATCAGCACCGCATCTGCCGCCTTTGCCTTGGCAATGGCCTCCTCCGTCAGGGGAACCCCATGCACGTCGATGGACGCGCCTCCCATGAGAATGTCCTCAAAAATCATCTTATGTCCATATACCGCAGCAACCTTTTCCAGAACCTTTTTAGCTTCTCTTATAATCTCCGGCCCGATTCCGTCGCCGGGAATGCATGTTATATGTAATTCCATCTTCCTTTTCCTTTCAAAGCATTTCTTTTTATCATAACTGATTCAGGCATAAATATCAACAAAATATTATAAAGAATCAATCACTTCTTCAAAAAAACAGGCCTATGCCGCCTGGGCACAGACCTGATTCCCTCATTCTTTTCACAAAAAGCCTAAAATGAATCAATCGGATAACATTCAGTTCTCTCCGGCTTTCTCCACGCGGCTGATTGCGGACTTTTCCATCGGGATACGGCAATTCTTGTTGCTGCCGAATTCCACGATGACCATGTCATCTCTCATATCGATTACAACGCCGTAAAAACCTGATGTGGTCAAAACCACATCCCCAATCTCCAGTGCCGCCAGCATGGCAGCCACTCTCTTCTTCTCCTTGTTCTGGGGACGCATCAAAAAGAACCACATCGCACCAATGACCACAGCATACATAAGGAGCATGCTTATCAAACCGACTCCTCCTCCTGCCGCCGCATCAGCTTCTGTCAACAATATACCCATCTTTCCTCCATTCTAACATCCGCCCACTGCCAGACGTTCGTAGCTTGTCTAAATAAGTATAATACACAAAAAATACCAATCGGTCAAGGGGCTGAGCAAATTTTATTCCTGCTATTCCAGCCAGGGTGCCGCCATCCCCTCCAGCTTCTCCCTCTTATAAGCCGCAAACCGCCCCTCATCCAGCGCATTCCGTATCTCTGTCATCATCGTATTATAAAAATACAGATTATGCAGCACACAGAGCCGCATGCCCAGCATCTCTTTCGCTTTCAGCAGATGCCGGATATAAGCCCTGGAATACCTCCGGCAGGCCGGACAGCCGCAGCCCTCTTCAATAGGACGGTCATCCAGCTCATACTTCGCGTTGAACAGGTTGATCTTCCCATGGTTGGTATAGAGATGTCCATGCCTGCCGTTCCTCGTAGGGTATACGCAGTCGAAGAAATCCACCCCTCGCTCCACACCCTCTAAAATATTGGCAGGCGTGCCCACTCCCATCAGATAAGTAGGCTTATCCACCGGCAAAAACGGCACCACCTCGTCCAGAATATGGTACATCTCCTCATGGGTCTCCCCCACAGCCAGCCCGCCCACCGCATAGCCGTCCAGATTCAGCTCCGATATCCGTTTCGCATGCTCTATGCGGATATCCGGGTAAACCGCGCCCTGATTGATGCCGAAGAGCAGCTGCTTAGGATTGATAGTATCCTCCAGGCCATTCAGCCTGTCCATCTCTTTCTTGCAGCGCTCCAGCCATCTGGCAGTGCGCTCCACAGAGGCCTGTACGTACTCTCTGTCCGCCTTGCTGGGCGCGCACTCGTCGAAAGCCATGGCGATGGTGGAGGCCAGATTGGACTGAATCTGCATGCTCTCCTCCGGCCCCATGAAAATCTTTTTCCCGTCTACATGAGAATGAAAATATACTCCCTCTTCTTTAATCTTGCGCAGCCCCGCCAGGGAGAATACCTGAAAGCCCCCCGAATCCGTCAGGATGGGCTTGTCCCAGGACATGAACTTATGCAGCCCGCCCAGCCGCTTCACCACCTTGTCTCCGGGCCGTACATGCAGATGATAGGTATTGGAAAGCTCCACCTGCGTCCCTATCTGTTCCAAATCGGATGCGGCCACGGCCCCCTTGATGGCAGCCGCGGTGCCCACGTTCATGAACACAGGGGTCTGAATGGCGCCATGGACCGTCTCCAGCACCCCCCGCTTCGCTCTTCCTTCCTTTTTTAGGATGCGATACATCTGTCTGTCCTCCTCAACTTTAATCCTTATTCTATAGGTCTCTGCGCTGCGGTGCTTTGCACAGCGGTGTTTTTGTTAATCCGACTGTAGAAGTCCTCCACCCGGTCCAGCCGCGCGGACAGGTTCAGCAGCATGGCATCCAGCACCGTCAGCGCCGTCATACTCTCCATGACTACCACGGCTCTGGGTACGATAATCGGGTCATGCCGTCCCTTGATATGGACTTCTATCTCCTCATGGGACTGGTTCACCGTCTGCTGGCCGAGGAAAATGGAGGCAGTGGGCTTCACATAAGCCCGGATTACCACAGTATCTCCGTCACTGATGCCCCCCAGAATGCCGCCGGCATGGTTGGTCTTTTTTACTACGTTCCCGTCTTCCATACGGAAAGCATCATTATTCTCGCTCCCGCAGCGCTCCGCCACTTTTACCCCGTCGCCGATTTCAACAGCTTTCACCGCGCCGATGGACATGATGGCTTTTGCCAGATTGGCATCCAGCTTTTCAAAGACCGGATCGCCGATTCCCGCTGGCAGTCCCTGCACGATACATTCCATGCAGCCTCCCACGGAATCCGTCTTCTGCTTGGCTTTCTCCAGATATTCCACAGCGGCGGCGTCCGCTTCTCTCTCCGGCATGGCCGTAGCAGTCTGCAGGCTCACCTCCCTGTCGAATCTGCTCATGTCCGCTTCTATGGGGCCTATGGAGCGGGTGTAGGCCCACACGCGCACGCCCAGCCTTTCCAGAATCTTACAAGCCACGGCTCCTGCCGCCACGCGCCCCACGGTCTCCCGGCCGGAGGAACGCCCGCCGCCCCGATAGTCCCGGAAACCATATTTCTCATCAAAGGTATAGTCCGCATGTCCCGGGCGGTAGTAGGAGGCTATCTCGCTGTAATCTCTGGAAATCTGGGAAGTATTGCGCACCATCATGGAAATCGGTGTCCCGGTAGTCCTGCCCTCGAACACGCCGGAGAGGATTTCCACCGCGTCAGCCTCTTTCCGCTGGGTGGTAATGCTGCTGGAGCCCGGCTTGCGCCTGTCCAGATAACGCTGGACATCGCTCTCCACCAAAGGCAGTCCCGCCGGACAGCCGTCAATCACCACGCCCAGAGCCTTTCCATGGGACTCCCCCCATGTCGTAATCTTAAAAATAGTGCCATATGCAGATCCGGCCATCTCTGTCCTCTATCCTTTCTGTCGTCATGAAAAATGGGCTGCTGCCTCCAGCAACCCATGAAATATTACAGTCTGTGGAATGTAATGCAGTTCGGCACATCCACCTTGACAGGCGGCCCGTTCATGATCATCGTCCCTTTTTCCACATCCACATGGAAGAACGTCATGGTATTGGACTCATGGTTCAGGGATACGAGGAATTTATTGTCGGGGAACAGACTGGCGTCCTTGGGATACTCTCCGCCCACAGGCAGCTCAAAAATCTCGCGGAGATGCCCCGTGGCTTCATCCACCTCAAACATCACCACGGAATTGGCTCCGGCGTTGCTGCTGATCAGATATTTGTGGTCATCGGAAAAAGTCAGCGCACTGGCCGCGTTAAAACTGCCCATCTCCTGCTCACAGGTAGACACTGTCTGAAGCTTCTCAAAGATAGGCTGTCCTTTCTTTTCCTCATAGGAAAACACATCGATAGTGCACTTGAACTCGTTTACGATATAAATGTAATGCCCGTCCCTGGAAATCTTGATATGCCTGGGGTTGGCATCCAGCTCGCTGTGGACGATATCCGCCAGCTGTACCTTGCCCAGCGTAGCGTCAAAGCGGTATACATTCACATGATCCATGCCCTGATCCGCCACCAGCAGATATTTATTGTCATGGGTCATACGGGCGCAGTTGATATGGGGCCTTGAATTGCGCTCAGCAATGATGCCCAGGCCTTTATGATAGATTTCATCAGTAATATCGCCTACGGCCCCATCGTCATTCAGTTTCAGCACGGTCAGTTTCCCGTCGTGATAGCCTGCCACGAACAGATATCTGTCCGTATAGTCCGTGGAGAGATAGCACCCGCGCATACCGTTGATGGGCGCGAAATTGATGAATTCCAGGCTGCCGTCCTTCAGTATCAGATAGGACTCCACACCGAAATCCGTGATGGAGTACAGATATTTCGCATTGTGGGAGATGGTCACATAAGAGGAATTGGTAATCTCCACTTTGTCCTTCTCTATGAAGCGCCCTTTCTCTATATCCACATCGTATATTTTTATTCCATTTTTGTCTCCGCGCGTATATGTAGAGACATATGCCACATACTTTTCTTTTTCCATGAAAAACCCCTCCATTCCGTAGTGGATATGCCCATTATATCATAGTCTCTTTTAGTTTTAAATAGTTTTTCCAAAAAAACAGCGGCTCCATGGAGTCAAACTTCATGGAGCCAGCTCTATGGGACCGCTGTTTCCGCTCACATATCCTACTGCTCTATACCGCAGATATTTCTACGATTCACAGTTTTCCCCATTATCCCTGCGGGGGAATCTGGGATATTCCTGCCAGGGCGGCGGGATTATGCCTGAAGAGGGACCGTCGCAATCGCACGCCCTTTCCTCCCGGGCACAGCCGCAGGGTTCAGGCTCAGGGCAAGGCCTTTCCTGTTCGCGGCAGCAAGGCTCGGAATGCCTGGATTCATGGTCTCTGTCACCGCATCCTCTGTCCGCGCGGTCCCTTCCGTCACAACAGCCATCCATCCTGTTCCCGCGTCCGGTCTCCCTGCAGCCGCAGCCATTTCCCCGGTCGTCATTCCTGCAGCAGCCGTTTCCGCGACAGCTGTCCCCGCAGCAGCCATTTCCCCAGCCGCCGCAGCAGCTAAGCAGCAGCAATAAAAAGATACAATTCATAAATCTCTCCATATGATATGTTTATGGTATCATATGAAATTTTCGTCAAATGGTGCAAGTTCAATTTTTCCCCGCGTCTTTTGCCACATACATGGCGATGCTTCTGGGCGGCACCTGCCGCAGAAGAGTATCACTCTGCTCGTCCGCATCTTCTTTCCGCAGGCTCTCCGGCTCAGTGGAAAAGGCAAGTTCCCACTTCATGCCTTTGGGGAGCTTCGGCAATGCCAGGCTGCGGTTCTCCCAGTGCATATTCATGGCAATATACAGGAAATCGCCGTCAGCATCCTTACTGGCCGGGGCATATTTTCCGCAAAGCATGATGCCCGCATGTCTGTAATACCCCTCTGTCTCAGGCCTCCATGCGTACTTTCCATGATAGGACATATCAGGATAACCGCAGCACAGAGTATCCATCAGGCGAAGTTCTTTTTCGGGCCGCAGGATAGGATTGCGCTGCCTGAAGCCCACAAGCATCTTCCAGAAAGCATGCAGCCCGGCATATCGTTCGATTCCTCTCCAGTCCAGCCATGTCACTGTATTGTCCTGGCAGTAAGGATTGTTGTTCCCTTTCTGGGAATTTCCGAATTCGTCTCCCATAAAAATCAGCGGTGTGGACTGGGAAAGCAGAATCAGGCACATGGCATTCTTCATCTGCTTCAGACGCAAGGCACGTATGCTGCGCCTGCGGGTGGCTCCTTCATCGCCGCAGTTCCAGCTGCAGTTGTAGTCGCTGCCGTCCCGGTTCTCCTCCCCATTCGCTTCATTATGTTTGTAGTCATAGGACACAAGATCCGCCAGGGTAAAGCCGAAATAATTGCTCAGATAATGAATGGCTCCCGCTTTCTGAGGAATATGGCGCATATGATAAAGCACAGCGCCCAGCATATTCCCATCGCCTTTCAAAAATTTCCGCATGTCTATATACCATGCGTCATTGTATTCGGCCAGATGGGGATACTTCGGATGCTCATTCCATTCGTAAATATTGTCCGTATTGAAGCCGTAATACCACAGTTTCGTATCTGCCAGCACGTCGTCTCCTGCCAGCATGTCCATGGGCAAATCCTCTCCCAACAGATGAAAACCGTCCACATGGTACTCCAGCACCCAAAAACACAGGATATCAAGAATTTCACTGTTCTTTATTTCTTTCGGGAAGTAGAACTGCATCACCAGCTCCATCCCGTTTCTATGAAGCGCTTTCACCAGCTCCCTGAACTCCCCGGCAGCGTCGTCGGATGCGGCATAGGCAGCTTTCGGCGCATAATAATAACCTTTTTTATAGCCCCAGTAATTCAGCTTTTTCACGGCGGGCCTATCCGTTTCGCCGGCAGCCATGGCGTAAATCAGATTCTGGGGATTTTTCCGCAGACATTCCTCTTTCAGGGGAATTTCCGTGAATTCATATGCCGGCTGCAGTTCAAGGGTTGTGATGCCTATTTCTTTCAGATAAGGGATTTTTTCCATGATTCCGGCGAAAGTGCCTTTGTGTTCTACCCCGGAGGAGGCATGCTTCGTAAATCCCCTTACATGCAGACAGTACGCAATCGATAGATGATAAGGAATCCGCGGAAAACAATCCTCTTCCCAGTCAAAGTCCTCCGCCAGGAAGCCGGCTTTCATGTCTTCTGCGGTGCGCTCTTTCCCATAGGGAACCCGTTTCGGGAACACGCGCCCTCTTATATCAGGAACCAGGCACTCATCCTCATAGAACAGATATGTGCGCGCTTTCGTGTCTATATCTCCTATTGCCCTGCAATAGACATTACCGATTCTGTCTTCCCTGGCAAAGGGGATTTTTTCCGACAGTCTGCCTGTCTGCCTGTCATACAACAGGATTCCGCAGGATTCTGCCCTGGACACAAAGGAAAAACGAACTCCACCGCCCTCTAAGTGGGCGCCTAAAGGGTACGGCTGCTTATGCGAAAAATTTTTAGTCATCGCTTCCCCTCCATATTCCATTTAAGATAAGTATTTCCAGTATATCACATTATCAGAATAATAGAAAGTCAAAAATGAACTTTCTACAGCTTATCCTTTTTGCTTGCGCTATGGAAGTAAGTCGGGTATAATAAGCGGTATCAAGCTTAGAGGAGGTTTTCCCATGGGAAAGAAAAATGACTATGATGATGAAGAGATGACTGTTGAGCTGGAGCTGGATGACGGTTCTGTAGTCAACTGTGCCGTGATTACCATTCTGACAGTGGCGAACAAAGATTATATCGTGCTGCTCCCCATAGACGAGAACGGTGAAAACGAGGACGGAGAGGTCTGGTTCTACCGCTACAGCGAGAATCCCGATGACCCCGATGAGGAGCCTGTCCTTGACTATATCGAGGACGACGACGAATACGACGCCGTGGCGGATGCCTTTGACGAATATCTCGACAGCTGCGAATTTGACGAACTGACGGACGGCGAATAAAGCGGATTCAGGAATCTGGACGGCTGCCTGGGGCGTTCCTTTGTACCGGTAAGATAGGAAAGCTCCAGGTTCTTTTTCGCCCTGGTCATGGCTACGTAGAATATCCTGCGCTCCTCTTCCACCGCGCTTTCCTCTGGCATGGTGCCGTGGGGGAAGATTTTCTCATTGCAGTCAGGAATCCACACTCTGTCGTATTCAAGACCCTTGGCTCCATGGACGGTCAGAAGCTGGACGGCCCGTTTTCCGTCCCGGCTCTCTTTCCGAGGGCCTTTGGGATTCTTGCCCGCCGCCTCTTTCTCCTGCTCCAAACTTTTGGCATACTCCGCCTGAAAGGCCGCCCACTCCTCCACATCTTTATAGGATGCAGCATCCTCTTTCAGCCATTCCAGCAGCTCCTGCCATTCCTCCCATTTCTCCGGCTCTCTCCTGGAAAGTTCCTTTAAGTATCGCTCATAGCCTATCCCTTTCAGGATATAGCTCACTGTCAGCCTTAAAGGCCTGCCCCTGACGCTCATCAGCTGTCTTTCAAGGCAGAACAGCCTGTCTTTCGCCTCTCTTCTGTGCTGCTCCGGCAGCTGGGCCTTATCGTAGTACTCCCGCATCTTCTTAAAGTCCGCCTGCCCCGGGCCTACCGCTTCCCGGCTGATATAGCGGGAGGGCTTGTTCATGACCTGCAGCATATGTTCCCTGGCCCCCTTTTCCCCTGCCAGCCACAGATAGGCCATGATGTCCTTTGCAATGAAATGGTCATAGATACTGGCAGCGCCCTCTTTCATCTCATAGGGGATACCGGCGGCTTTCAGTCTGGCAGCAAAGCCCTGCATATAGGAATTGGTCCGGAACAATACCGCGCAGCTTTCCCCTGTCTGCAGCCCATCGGCGATCCCCCGCAGCAGATGGCCGTACTGTCCCTCTCTGTCCGGAAAGCCGTGAACGTCCACAGGCGCCGTGCCGTCCGGATTGCCCGGTGGGGCCGCTGCCCGCAGCTGCTTTAAGAACCTGTCTTTGTTCTCCTCGATGACCGCAAGTGAGGCCTGAACGATTTCCGGCTTGCTCCTGTAGTTCATGTCCAGGAGCAGCTGCCTGGCCCCGAATTCCGCCTGGAAGCGCTTCAGGCATTCCGGCTGGGAGCCGCGGAAGCCATATATGGCCTGATCGTCGTCACCCACCGCAAAGATATTGTAGGGGCTGGCGGACAGCAGTTTCACCGCCTCATACTGCACAGGATTGATGTCCTGGAACTCATCAATCAGAATATACTGGAAACGGTTCTGCCAGTAGGCTCTGACTGTGTCATTCTCCTGCAGGAGCTGCTTGCAGTTGTACAGCATATCGTCAAAATCCAGACGGCCTGTCCTTTTCACCGCCTGCTCATATTCCCTGCAGACAGCCTCGAAATCCTGCTGCCATTTTGTCGGTGCCTTGGCGGCTGCAGCAGTCATCTGCATGGTGTTCTTGTAGTATCCGATAGCGGACAGAATCCGGGCCGCGTCTTCGTTCAAGGCATTCGGTTCCTGCTTTGCCTCACCCGGGGCGTATGCTCTATCGCCCGGGGCGTATGTTCTATCGCCCGGGGCGTATGCTCTATCGCCCCTGTCCTCCTGTCTGCTCTCATATGTCTTTAGTATGGGAATGATAAGATTTTTCTTTTCCGAATTCTTCAGCAGTTCGTTTGATTTGAGAGCTTTTGACTCTCTCAGAATGTGGTAAAAGATGGAATGAAAGGTTCCGAAATTGACCGGATAGAACGACGGGCCTCTGGCGGTATTCTGACTGGCGGAAGCCGCCATTTCCCGGAACCGGTTCTGCATGGACAGAGCCGCCTCTTTCATGAAAGTGATTACCAGTATCCGCTCCGGCAGGACTCCCTGTTCCAGCAGATACAGGATACGGTTCGTGATGGTGTAGGTCTTCCCGCTTCCCGGCCCCGCCAGAACCAGGCACGGGCCCCTCAGGTGCATGATTGCGTTTTTCTGTGCTTCGTTTGCGTTTGCAAGATTCATGATTCCCTCCTTTTTCCGGATCCGTGCATAGATATAGCCTTAAAATGCCCTGAATCCAATTTTACCTGAAAATCTGTCGAAATACCGACAATGATTGATTGACGAGCCTGAGAAACATCAGGGCTGCCGGAAACGTTCCGCCACGCCGCGCCATCCTGCGTCTGACGCGCTTTCCCGGCAGCCCTCCTGATGATAGAAACAGAATATGGTTTAACTTTGCAGCTTCTCGATTCCTTTACGGATTCTGCGCAGGGACTCCTCCTTGCCCAGCACCTCCATGATTTCGGTGGCGCCTGCGGGGGTGGTCTGCTTGCCTGACACGGCGGTACGAATCGGCCACATCACATAGCCGTTCTTTACGCCCTTTTCCTCCACGTACTTGGAGAGCATCTGATACAGTCCGTCATTACCGTAATCCTCCTGGGCCTCCAGCCTGGGCAGCAGCTCTGTCAGCACCTCCAGGGACGACTGCGTGTTCGTCTTCATCTTCTTGTGGGTGTACATGGAGACGTCATACTCGGGCAGCTCCTCAAAGAAATCCACCATCTCCGCGATGTCGGGGAACACCTCGATGCGGGTCTTCACCATGGCGGCAATTTTCTTCAGATCCTGCCCCCTGGTCAGCGCTTTCTTCAGATACGGCTCGGCCATCTCATAAAACGCGTCAAAATCCATGGCCTTGATATACTCGCCGTTCATCCACCGCAGTTTCACGATGTCGAACACCGTGGGGGACTTGCTGATCCTATGGTAATCGAACTGCCGGATCAGCTCGTCCAAGGTAAAAATCTCCTGGTTCTCCTCCGGGCTCCACCCGAGCAGAGCGATGAAATTCACGATGGCCTCCGGCAGAAAGCCCTGCTCTATCAAATCCTCAAAGGAAGAGCTCCCGCCCCTTTTCGCCAGCTTTTTGTGATTCTCATCCGTCACGAGGGGGAGATGTACATATTTGGGGGGCTCCCACCCGAAAGCCTCGTAAAGGCGCGTATACTTGGGCGAGGAGGACAGATACTCGTTCCCCCGCACCACATGGGTGATGTCCATGGTATGGTCGTCCACCACATTGGCGAAATTATATGTGGGATAGCCGTCCGATTTGATGAGGATCATGTCGTCCATCTCCGCGTTCTCCACAGTGATGTCCCCATACAGCTCGTCGTGGAAAGTGGTGGTGCCCTCCGACGGGTTGTTCTGACGGATGACAAAGGACTTGCCCGCTGCCAGGTTCGCCTCGATCTCTTCCTTTGGCAGAGACAGGCAGTGCTTGTCATAGATGGTGATTTCCTTTCCCTCCACCACCTCGGTCTTCAGGGACGCGAGCCGTTCTTTATCGCAAAAGCAGTAATAAGCTTCTCCTTTTTCAATCAACTCTTTGGCGTACTTCATATAGATTCCGGTCTTGATTCTCTCGCTCTGTACATAGGGGCCATAGCCGCCGTCCTTGTCCGGGCCTTCATCGTGGGTGATTCCGGCCTTTTCCAGCGTGCGGTAGATGATCTCCGTGGCTCCCTCCACGAAGCGCTCCTGATCGGTATCCTCGATGCGGAGCATGAAATCCCCGCCTTCATGCTTAGCAATCAAAAACTCATACAAAGCCGATCGCAGATTGCCTACATGCATCTTTCCCGTAGGGCTGGGCGCGTATCTTGTTCTGATTTTCATGGTCGCTTCCTCTCTCTAAAGTTAGTCATGTACCTATTTTAGTACCTTTTGGGCAAAACTGCAACCATAAAAATCCAAATACCGTCTTTCTGTGCTCCGCGCTAGGTTTCGCTGTAGACCCACATATGTTTAATCTGCCACTCCAGCCTCCCATAATCCCATTTCTCCCTGCTGCGGGCCACGCAGTTAGAGTCATTGATATAGAATCCTCCGGAGTCATAACCATAGACGACTATGAAATGTCCCCCCGCCGTAAAATCCCCCGGGCCCATAGAACAGATGATGACGCCGCCCTCATCCAGCACGTCTTTCATGGTCTGCTCCGAAGCCTTCGGCTGGCTCACGCTCACTCCGTAGGTCATGGGAAATTCTTCCAGCAGCGCCCAGGCCGTGCCGGTCCCCAGTACATAATGGCCGTTTTCCATCCCATATTCCGCCACCTTTTCCGGGGTGACGGTCTCATCCCTAAGCAGATAATACATGGCCATGGATACGCAGGTAGGCCCGCACCCGGAAAGACCGATATTGTCATCCCCGTATTCCTTATAGCCCCATCTGGGATCCCACTGTAAGAAGAGCGGAAAATCCTGCCCTTTCTCCAGGTTGGAAAGGCTTGCCTTAGCATTATTTCTATCGCCGGAATTTCTATCAGTATAAAGTGAATTCCTCACAAAATCCGCCATCTCCGGGTTGTTGGCCAGCGCTTTCAGCATAGCGTCCGAATAAAGAGAATGGTTCTCATAGATTTCGGCGATCTGCTCGTTGTCCTGCGCCAGTTCTTCCAACCGCCGCAGCACTTCCTCCGGACTCCTGTCCACGGGCATGTCCACTTCCGAAAGACCGCACTGGCTCACATAATCCACATTGCCGTCTTTTGCCTCCGCTCCTGCCGGTCCCGCTGATTCATACTTCTGATTCGGCACATCCTGCTTTGACTGGCTTTCCGGCTCCGGGGCATTCTCCTGCCAGCCGGCGCTCATTTTGCTCAGCGCCTGATTCAGATTTCTGTTCAATCCCCTGACCTGTGCCTGCAGTTCCAGCAGGAGCAACAGGTTCATCGCCAGAAGCAGGCATATGATCAGAAAGTAAATGCCCCTGCGCTTTTTCGCCATGGAATACACCTCTTTCCTGTCCCTCTCCCGCATCCGGCGGGGCATCTGTCTCCTTCTGCCCTCTCCGCAGTATTCCTCTCCGTCATATCCTCTTCCGTCTCTCACGCTATTCCTCCGTCTGCCGCAGCATATTTCATTGCCCATGAATATATATACGAGAATAGCTTATCTTTGTTACAGATTTTCTACATATCTGTATCATAGTTGTAAATACCAGAAAATTATGCCGCAAAAAAGGAGCTGGACATTACCGGCTCCTTTCAACTATTTCCGGCCTATTTGACCAGCCGAACGGTCTCTCGCGCAATGGCAAGCTCCTCATTGGTAGGAATCACCATGACTGTAGTCCTGCTCTCCGGCGTGGTGATGGCGATATCCTCGCCGCGCTTTCCGTTGGCTGTCTGATCCAGTTCCACGCCCAGATATCCCAGATACCCGCATACAAAGGTGCGCACCAGCGGAGCGTTCTCGCCTATGCCGGCCGTGAAGCAGATGACGTCCACACCGTTCATGGCCGCCACATAGGAACCGACATATTTCGCCACCCGGTAGCAATATGCTTTCATGGCGCGGACGGCATTGGCATCCCCGGCATGGTACCCGTCCTCCAGGTCACGGAAATCAGAGGAAAGATTGTCCGAAAGGCCCAGCACGCCTGATTTCTTGTTCAGCACAGCCATGATCTCGTCAATGCTCCTGCCCTCCTTGTGGGCGAGGAATTCGATGATGGCCGGGTCGATATCGCCGGAACGGGTGCCCATCATCAGGCCCTCCAGGGGAGTCAGGCCCATGGAAGTGTCCACGCATCTGCCGTTCTTCACAGCGGAGACGCTGGCGCCGTTGCCAAGATGGCAGACGATGATCTTCAAATCCTCATATGCCTTTCCCAGGACCTCAGCAGCCCGCCTGGATACATAGGAGTGGCTGGTGCCGTGGAAACCGTATCTTCTGATTTTGTATTTCTGATAATATTCATACGGCAGACCGTACATATAAGCCTCCTCCGGCATGGTCTGGTGGAAAGCGGTATCGAACACGCCCACCATGGGGGTGCCCGGCATCAGTTTCCTACAGGCATTGACGCCAATCAGATTCGCCGGATTGTGCAGAGGCGCAAGGTCGTTGCACTCCTCTACCGCTGCCAGGACTTCATCATTTATCACTACGGAACCTGCGAATTTCTCGCCGCCATGTACCATGCGGTGGCCTACCGCGCCGATTTCCTCCAGGCTGCTTAAGACGCCTGTCTTCGGATTGGTCAGCGCCTCCAGCACCAGGCGGATCGCCTCGGTATGGTCCGGCATGGGAGTAACTGTCTTCTCCTTTTCGCCGTTTTCAGGGGCATAGGTTATCATGCTCCCCTCGATGCCGATTCTCTCGCAGAGGCCTTTCGCAAGGCACCGCTCGGATTCCGAGTCGATCAGCTGAAATTTCAGGGAGGAACTTCCGCAATTGATGACTAAAACTTTCATAATAAAATGCTTCCTTTCTTATCTTAATGCCTTTTATGAGGTCAAATCTTACATCTGTCAGGCGAGCTGGGCCTGTACGGCGGTAAGCGCCACTACGCCGACGATATCCTGCCAGGAACAGCCGCGGGACAGGTCGTTCACAGGTTTCGCGATTCCCTGCAGCATGGGGCCGTAAGCCTCCGCGCCGCCCAGGCGCTGCACCAGCTTATAGCCGATATTTCCCGCGTCCAGATTGGGGAAAATCAGGATGTTCGCCCTGCCGCCTACGGGGCTGCCGGGCGCTTTGGACTTAGCCACGCCGGGAACCAGGGCGGCGTCCAGCTGCAGCTCGCCGTCCAGCACCAGATGGGGATACTGCTCCTTCGCAATCCTTGTGGCCTCCACCACTTTGTCCACCATCTGATGCTTCGCGCTTCCCTTGGTGGAATGGCTCAGCATGGCGATGACAGGCTTGGGACCGATCAGGGACTTAAAGCTTCTGTAGGAGGTCTCGGCAATGGCCGCCAGCTCCTCCGAGGTGGGATCCTGGTTCAGGCCGCAGTCCGCGAACAGAAAAGCGCCGTCGTCCCCCTGATCCTTGAACTGGGTGTCCATGACGAAGAATGCAGAGACAAGCTTCACGCCCGGGGCGGTCTTCAAAATCTGCAGGGCAGGGCGCAGCGTATCCGCCGTGGAATGGCAGGCGCCGGCCACCATGCCGTCCGCGTCTCCCGCCTTTACCATCACGATGCCGAATGTCAGGTAATCGTTCAGGAGAATGTCCCTGGCCTTTTCCTCTGTCATGCCCTTGGACTTTCTGGTCTCATACAGCAGATTCACATAATCCTCCAGCTTGGGAGTCAGGGCGGGATCGATGACAGTGACGCCGGAAAGGTCCACTTCCAGCCAGCCGGCACCATCCATGATCTTCTCTTCATTGCCCACCATGATGATGTCCGCAATGCCCTCTTCCACAATCTTTGCAGCTGCCAGCAGCGTTCTCTTATCCTTGGATTCCGGTAGCACAATGGTCTTCCTGTCGAGCTTGGCTCTTTCCTTGATTTTGTCAATATATGACATATCTTTTCTCCTTTCCAGCGCATTTTTCGCGATTCTCATATTCATTCTGCCGTACAGTTCGGCCAATTTGGCCGCAAATCTTAATCAATTTTCCACTTAACAAACTGTATTAACCATATTATACTAAAAAAGGAAACAATGTACAAGCATAAATATTCGATTAATTGTATATTTTCCGATACACGCGCTTTGCGGCGTTTCCTGTCAACACCCCATGGTTGCGCAAATGTAAACGCTTTCAAGTATGTTATTTTTTTCACATTGTCATTTTATATTTTTATGCGGAATTTCGTTTATCCGCTTTCAGGAGGCTTTTTATGAAAGTGAATGGCATTATCGCCGAATACAATCCGTTCCACAATGGCCATCTCTATCAGCTCCAGGAATCGGCGCGTCTCACAGAATGCGACTACACCGTCGTGGTCATGAGCGGGGATTTCGTCCAGCGCGGCGCTCCCGCACTGGCGGACAAGAGGGCACGGACGGAGGCTGCGCTGCGCTGCGGAACGGATCTGGTTCTGGAACTTCCAGTTCTGTACGCCACGGCCAGCGCGGAATTTTTCGCCGCAGGCGCGGCGGCGTTGTTGGACCGCTTAGGAGTCGTCACCCATCTATGCTTCGGCAGCGAGTGCGGCGATGCGGAAGCTTTGGGGGAAATCGCGGAGATTCTCTCGGAGGAACCGCCCGGGTACAGCGCCGCGCTGAAAGCATCCCTCAGACAGGGCTGCGCTTATCCCGCTGCCAGGGCACAGGCCCTGAAAGCCTTGGCGCATCCTGACACACATCCCAATCTGCCCGGAGACTTTGAAAGCCTCGTCTCTTCGCCCAACAATATACTGGGCATCGAGTATATCCGCGCTCTTCGCAGGCGAAACAGCGCAGTCCTGCCTGTCACAGTCAGGCGGCTGGGGGCAGACTACCATGATGCCGGGCTGCCGGAAGATATTCCGTCTCCGGAAAATGCCTGTTCTGCCCTTGCTCTTCGCCAGGCTATGTATCAGGGGGAAAGCCTGGAGCAGCTGGCGGCGCATATGCCTCCGGAGGCTTCCGCGGTTCTCGCGGACTATCTGAATGCGCAAAAGCCTCTGCGTCCTGACGATTTTTCATCCATCCTGTATTATAGGCTGATGATGGAAGAATTGCCGGAGAAAACCGCGGGCTATGAGAAATATCTTGATATGTCCCCTGAGCTTTCGGACCGAATCAGAAATCAGCTGAGATTCTACACCAGCTTTGAAGACTTCTGCGATATGCTCAAGACGAAAAATATGACCTACGCCAGAATCAGCAGATGCCTGCTGCACATTTTGCTCGGTATTAAAAAGGATGATATGGAACTTGGGAAAAAACTGGATTATGCTCCCTATGCGCGGGTGCTGGGTTTCAGGCGTTCCGCGGCGCCTCTGCTTAGCGCGGTCAAAGAGCACACCGCCATCCCCCTGGTGACAAGCGTGCCCGACGCGCGAAAAAGCCTGTCCGCCGAAGCGAACAGGCTTTTGGAACTGGATATCTTTGCCAGCAGGCTTTACAGGGAAATCGCGCGGGCTGACAGCAGGCGTCCTCCCCTGAACGAAATTTCTGCATCACCCATTATTCTATAAACCGATTCCAGGCCAGGTCACCTGCCCGGTTTGGAAACTGTACAGCGGAACAGGAATCTGTTCTGTTTCAGTTCTTGAAACTGTGTATCGGTGCCGGAATCCTTCCGCCCCGGTTGACGAACGCCTCGCAGCCGAACTGATTCACCGGCATGATGGGCGCATAGCCCAACAAGCCTCCGAATTCCACGGTCTCCCCCACTCCTTTGCCGACGACAGGGATGATGCGGACGGCGGTGGTCTTCTGGTTCACCATGCCGATGGCCATCTCATCCGCGATGATGCCGGATATGGTGGGCGCTTTCGTGTCTCCGGGAATGGCAATCATGTCCAGGCCCACGGAACAGACGCAGGTCATGGCCTCCAGCTTCTCCAGCGTCAGGGCCCCCGCCTGCACCGCATTGATCATCCCCTGATCCTCGCTGACCGGGATGAACGCGCCGCTTAAGCCCCCCACATAGGAGGAAGCCATCACGCCGCCTTTCTTCACCTGATCGTTCAAAAGCGCCAGCGCCGCCGTAGTGCCGGGAGCGCCCGCATATTCCAGACCCATTTCACATAAGATATCCGCCACGCTGTCGCCGATAGCCGGCGTAGGCGCCAGAGACAGATCCACGATTCCAAAAGGCACATCCAGCATCGCCGAAGCCTCCTGGGCCACCAGCTGTCCCACTCTCGTCACCTTAAAGGCCGTCTTTTTTATCGTCTCGCAGAGCACCTCGAAGTTTTCGCCCCGCACTTTCTCCAGGGCGGTCTTCACCACGCCGGGGCCGCTGACTCCTACGTTAATGACCTTATCCGCCTCCGTGACGCCGTGGAACGCGCCTGCCATAAACGGATTATCGTCTGGTGCATTACAGAATACCACTAACTTTGCGCAGCCCAGAGAGTCGTCCTCTCTGGTATGCTCCGCGGTGGATTTGATGATTTCTCCCATGAGCCTCACGGCGTCCATATTGATGCCAGTCCTGGTAGAGCCCAGATTCACGGAGGAGCATACGCGCTCTGTGGCAGAAAGGGCCTGCGGGATAGAGCGAATCAGCAGCTCGTCCGCCGCCGTCATTCCCTTGCTCACCAGCGCGGAATAGCCGCCGATGAAGTTCACCCCGACTTCTTTGGCCACCCTGTCCAGGGTCTTCGCCACAGAGGCAAAATCCTCCGTCGTCTTACAGGCAGAGCCGCCTATCAGGGCAATCGGAGTCACGGATATCCTCTTGTTGACGATGGGAATGCCGAATTCCCTGGAAATCTCTTCCCCGGTCTTCACCAAATCCTTAGCGGCCTCATATATTTTTGTATAGATTTTTTCATTCAGCCTCTGTAAATCGGAATCAATGCAGTCCAACAGGCTGATGCCCAGCGTGATAGTGCGCACGTCCAGGTTCTCCTCTGTAATCATCTTGTTGGTCTCTGCCACTTCATATATGTTTATCATAGTCATCCTCCATGCCCGACACCGAACTGCCGTCTAACGGCCTTTCCGAAACACATTCCCCCGTTAAATTCTATGCATTTTATCGAATATCTCTTCTTTCTGGCACTTAATCTGCACCCCGGTCTTCTCCCCCAGAGCCATCATCTCATCCGCCATATCCCCGAACGGCTTCGACGTGGTGCTGGTATCCACAATCATCATCATATTAAAATATCCCTGCACAATAGTCTGAGAAATATCCAGAATGTTGATCCCATTCTCAGCCAGATAAGTGCAAACCTTAGCGATAATACCGATAGTGTCCTTTCCTACAACTGTAATAATCGTCCTTTTCATATATCCCTCCGTTCCATGCGCTCCTAACGCATCCAGATTCACTTTACTGTTCCCGCCATTGCCATCCGACAGCATCCTGTAATAAAAAACTGGTGCAAGTTTGAGATGGATTGCAGCGCGAATTTATTCGCCTGCAATCCCAGCCGTGTACCTTACGGCCTTAGAACTTCTTCTCACACTAAGACTGCTGGCGTCACCTCACTGCGCCGCGCCACCCGAATATCGAAATCCCCTGCCTTATAGGGGGTGTCGCCCATGTTGATCTCCATCCGCACGGACTCATAGGCCAGTTCCGGCAGATTGTTCTCCTTGCTCAGATGGCCCAACAGGATGCTTTTCAGCCCGTCATGCAGAATACGGCACAGGAGCCTGCCCGTATTCTCATTGGACAGATGCCCCCGCTCCCCCAGAATCCGCTGCTTCAGATAATAGGGATAAGGCCCTACCTGGAGCATGTTCACATCATGGTTCGCCTCCAAAAGCAGCGCGTCCATTCCTTTAAGGCATTCCACCGTATAGTCATTATATACTCCCAGATCCGTACAGACAGCCACCCGCCTGCTGCCATAGGCGATTCGATAGCCCACCGGCTGCGCGGCGTCATGGGAAATCCGCATGGGATTGATGGTCAGATCCTTTATGATGAATTTCTGGTCCTCCCGCACCTCATGGAACAGCCCCTGGTCCACATTGCCCAGCCCCGAACAGTTCCTCATGGCCGCTATAGTGCCCGCCGTGGCATAAACAGGTATCCCATACTTCCTTGCGATAACGCCAAGGCCCTGTATATGGTCCGCATGTTCATGCGTTATCAAAATTCCGTCTATATCATTTCCCGAGAGATCCAGTTCCTTTAAGCCCGCCTCCGTCTTCCTGCCGCTTATCCCTACGTCCACAAGCAGATGGGCGGCCTCCGATCCCACATAGATACAGTTTCCGCTGCTTCCGCTTGCGATGCTGCATAATCTCATTTTCGTCTGATTCCATCCTTCTTAATGTCTTTTAGCTGTCCCGGACAGCCTTTCATCAATCTGTCGACAGCTTTCGGCAAAATCGCCGCTGTTGTCTATTATGTAGTCACAGTTTTCCCGAAACTGCTCTTCCGTCAACTGACTGGACATAATCCGCGCGATTTTCTCCTCGCTGTAGCCCCTGGAGGCCCGGAGCCTTTTTCTCCTGACAGCCTCATCCGCATAAATATACCACATCTCGTCCACCAGCGCAAGATATCCTCCTTCAATCAGGAGCGCCGCCTCCACGAAAAACAGCTCTGTCTCCTCCGCCGTTTTCGCCTCCGCCAGCCGCTCCAGAAGGAATTTCCTGACCGCCGGATGGATGATGCCGTTTACCTGTTCCAAAAGCGCAGGATTCGCAAAAATCCTGTCCGCCATGGCTGCCTTGTCAATCTGCCCGCTTTCGTCCGTCACATCCTGCCCCAGCAGCTCCACCAGGGCGTCATAGCATTCTGTCCCCGGCTGCTTCACCAGATGCGCCACCTCGTCCGCCAGATAGATTTCACACGGATAGCGCTTTCGGATATAATTCAATATCTCGGATTTTCCGGCACCGACGCCTCCCGTAATTCCTATGAAACGCATTTACGCCCTCCTGTCCAGTGCCGCCTCCTGTTTTCCTGCCGGCCTTTTCCATCACGCAACCGCAGCCCGATCCGTACGGTGCCCGCTGGATTTTGCTCCCTTTCGCCATATAATCCGCCGCGCTGTCTTTCCGATGGGCTTTTCCGTTTTTGTCTGTCCCGCTCCATCACTTTGCCTCATACCAGTTGTCCCCGGTATGCAGATCCACCTCCAGCGCTACCGCCAGGTCCGCTGCCTCCCGCATGTTCGTCAGGAGTATCTGCCTTACCTGTTCCTCTTCCTCCCGGCAGGTCTCTATGACCAGCTCATCGTGAACCTGCAGAATCAATCTGGACTTCAGGCCGCTCTCCCGCAGCGCTTTCCAGACCCGTATCATGGCAATCTTGATGATGTCCGCCGCCGTGCCCTGTATGGGCGAATTCATGGCCACCCTCTCTCCAAAGGAACGCTGCATGAAATTCGAGGATGTCAGTTCCGGAACGGGCCTCCTCCTGCCGAACATCGTGGTGACATACCCCTTTTCTTTCGCCTCACTGACCAGATTGTCCAGGAATGTCTTGACCCCCGGATAGGTGGCGAAATACTGTTCGATATAATCCGCCGCCTCCTTCTTGCTGATGCTCAGATCCTGGCTCAGGCCAAAGGAGCTGATGCCGTACACAATGCCGAAGTTCACGGCCTTGGCGTTGCGGCGCTGGAGATCCGTGACCTCCCCGGGATGCGTATGGAACACCTTTGCCGCCGTGATTCTGTGGATGTCCTGATCCATATGGTAGGCCTCTATCAGCTGCCCGTCCCCCGACATATGGGCCAGGACGCGCAGTTCAATCTGGGAGTAGTCCGCATCCATGAACTCGCAGCCCTCCCTGGGCACGAACACCTTTCGGATGCGCCTGCCCAGCTCCATGCGCATGGGAATGTTCTGCAGGTTCGGCTCCGTGGAGCTGATGCGCCCCGTGGCCGTGATGGTCTGGTTGAAATTGGTATGGATTCTTCTGTCCTCACCGATATAGACAGCAAGGCCGTCCGCATAGGTGGATTTTAGCTTGGTCAGCTGCCTGTACTCCAGAATGTCCCTGACAATGGGAGCCTCCTCCGAAAGCTTCTCCAGCACGTCCGCCGCTGTGGAATACCCGGTTTTGGTCTTCTTGCCGCCGGGAAGCTTCATGGTATCGAACAGAACCTCTCCCAGCTGTTTGGGGGAATTGATATTGAACTCCGCTCCGGCCTGTGCGTGGATGGACCGTTCCAGATCCTGAATCCGCTCCACCAGCGCGTCGCCGTAAGCTTTCAGCTCTTCCCTGCGCACCTCCACGCCCTCGCGCTCCATATCGTACAGCACCAGAGACAGCGGCATCTCCATCTCCCGCATGAGTGTCTCCATGCCGGCATCCTCCAGTTTTCTCTCCAGCACATTTGCCGCCTGATACGACACATAGGCCCCGTAACAACAGTACTCCGCGAACTTATCCGGCTGCGCCTGCGCCGCGTCCCTGCTCTTCTGCTTGCCGAAACATTCCGCCCAGCCGGGAATCTGCAGGTTCAGATGCTCGGCGGCAATGGTTTCCAGCGCATAGTCGCTTTTCAGCGGATTCAGCAGATAGGCCCCTATCAGGATATCGAAATAACGTTCAGTAGTATCCTGTTCCAGGTATGGGTACAGCCTCTTGATGTCAAATGCCGCGATCCGCGCTCTGGCAGACAGCGCTTTCAGCCCCTCCGCGCAGACGGCGGCATCCTCGTCTTCCTTTTGCTTCTCCTCATACTCCGCAAAGAAAGAAAGCTGCATATTTTCCTCCGCCGGAAATGCATAAAAATATGTCTCTTCCCCCACGGATGCCGCAGCGGCCAGGAGAACGTCCCCCTCCGCAGCCAGATATAGGCCTGCGCGCCGGCCGTCCTTTATCTTCTCTATTTTTCCCAAAAATGCCTTAAGACTCTCCATCCTCCGGAAAGTGCCGGAGATGACACTATTGTCGTCTTTCTTCTCCTCGTCGAAGCGGCTGAGCATATTCCTGAATTCCAGTTCCTTGAACAGCTCATAGACCTCTTCCGTATAGAAGCCCTCCGCCCTGGAAGCCTCATAATCAATGGACACATCGCTGTCCGTCCTGATGGTGACCAGCGCTTTGCTCAGATCCGCCAGCTCTCTGTTCGCCATCAGGGATTCCCGGATGCTCTTCTTGGATATTTCCTCCACATGGGCATAAATATTTTCCATGGAGCCGTACTGCACCATCAGTTCCGTGGCAGTCTTCTGCCCTACCTTGGGCACTCCCGGCACATTATCCGAACTGTCACCCATCAGAGCCTTCAAATCTATGAACTGGAGAGGCGTCACCTGAAAGGCGGCCAGCACATCCTCCGGATAATAATCCTCCACTTCCGTCTTCCCCATCTTGGTCTTGGGGATTCTGATTTTGATATGCTTATCCGCAATCTGCAGCAGGTCCCTGTCGCCGGACAAAAGAGACACCTCCAGCCCCTGTGCCTGCGCTTTCTTTGCCAGCGTTCCCAGAATATCGTCCGCCTCCAGCCCCGCATGCTCCACGATGGTCACGCCCATGGCCTTCAGCACATCCTTCATCACAGGCACCTGCTGCCGCAGCTCTTCCGGCATGGGTTTCCTGGTGCCCTTGTATGCCTCGTACATCTCATGGCGGAATGTAGGCGCATGCACATCGAACGCCACCGCAAGGAAATCCGGTTTCTCCTCTTCTAAAATCCGGAACATAATATTCAAGAAACCGTATATAGCATTTGTGTGCAGCCCCTCCGCATTCGTCAGGTCCGGCACCCCGTAAAAGGCCCTGTTCAAAATGCTATGTCCGTCTATCAGTACAAGCTTTCCGCCCTTCTCCATCACATTTCCGCCTCTCCGAATTATACTCAAGACCGCCAGAATTTACAAATCTGCCCAAAGCAGGCATATATGGCTGGCGCTCTTTCGTTGCAGTTTACTGCAATTTTCACTAACATGCAGTACCATATTCCAAAATATCACAGCAAAATCCAAACGAACGCGCTGACAAGCAGGCACGCGGCCACAAGCTCCATGGCAATTCCCGCATACAGGAAAGCACAGTTTACCTTGATTTTCCGCCTGGTCTCGTCCAGGCGCTCTCTCAGCTCGGACTGCAGGTCGAAAGCATTGCCGTCCTCCAGGCGCTGCATGCCCTCCGACACGAGGAACCGGATATCCAGTTCCTCTTTACACTCCTCACAGGACTCCCTGTGCTCATAGAACCGCTTCAGGGTAGGGAAGTCCAGCTTCCTCCCGATAAAGCCGGGAATCAGCTTCTCGAATTCCCTGCACTCCGCATTTTCTCTCCTGTTCCACACTGTCAAGCATGCCACCTCCTGCCCCTCTTACGCATATCGTACACACCGTTTCGTCAAAATATGGAAATCGGCTCAGTTCTCCAGCGCCTGGGCGATATCCGCAATCAGATCTTCCTTGTCCTCGATTCCGCAGCTGATGCGAATCAGCTCCGCGGGCACGCCTGCCTCTTTCAGCTGCTCGTCCGTCATCTGGCGATGGGTGCTGGAAGCCGGATTCAGGCAGCAGGTGCGGGCATCCGCCACATGGGTCTCGATTGCCGCGATCTTCAGTTTCTTCATGAAGCAGCCGGCCGCCTCCCTGCCTCCTTTCAAGCCAAAGGAGACTACGCCGCAGCTGCCCTCCGGCAGATATTTCTGCGCCAGGGGATAATACTTATCGCCCGGCAGGCCGCAATAGTTGACATAAGCAACCTCCGGATGGTTGGATAAAAATTCCGCCACCGCCAGGCCGTTCTCACAGTGGCGCTTCACGCGCACATGCAGGCTTTCCAGGCCCAGATTCAGGATAAAGGCGTTCTGGGGGCTCTGGACGGAGCCGAAATCCCGCATCAGCTGCGCGGTACATTTCGTGATGAAAGCGCCCTCTTTGCCGAACTTCTCCGCGTAAGTGATGCCATGGTAGCTGTCATCCGGCGTGCAGAGTCCGGGATATTTGTCCGCATGGGCCATCCAGTCGAATTTGCCGCTGTCCACGATGGCACCGCCTACCGCAGCGCCGTGGCCGTCCATGTACTTCGTGGTGGAATGGGTCACGATGTCCGCGCCCCACTCGAAAGGCCGGCAGTTGACAGGGGTGGCAAAGGTATTGTCTATAATCAGGGGCGCGCCGTGGGCATGGGCGCATCTGGCGAACTTCTCGATATCCAGTACGGTCAGGGCAGGATTCGCGATGGTCTCGCCGAACACAGCTTTAGTATTCTCCCGAAAAGCCTTGTTCAATTCCTCCTCTGTGGCATCCGGGCTCACAAATGTCACATCAATGCCCATTTTTTTCATGGTGACGGATATCAGGTTGAAAGTGCCGCCGTAAATGGTGCTGGAGGAAACAATATGATCCCCGCAGCTGCATATATTAAAAAGCGCATAGAAATTTGCGGCCTGCCCGCTGCTGGTCAGCATTCCCGCCGTACCGCCCTCCAACTGGGCAATCTTCGCCGCCACATAGTCGTTTGTAGGGTTCTGCAGTCTGGTGTAGAAATAACCGCTGGCCTCTAAATCGAAGAGCTTCCCCATCTCCTCGCTGGTATCATATTTAAAGGTAGTGCTCTGGATAATCGGTATCTGGCGAGGCTCCCCGTTTCCCGGCGTGTAACCGCCCTGTACGCATATGCTGTCGATTTTCATTCTGGTTTCCTCCTGTGTCTGGACTCTGTTTTGATAGGCTGTATGCGAATCTACTACTCAGTATACACATTTCAGCAGGGAAATTCAACCATTTCTCGCTCTGGTAAAAAACTTAGCATATCTTTGCAAAAAAACAGAGCGCCCAAAGACGCCCCGCCTTAAGTCAGGTTCCGCTCCCTGTCAATCCTGTGCCACCATTTCCTTGTAGAACTCTGTATAATCCGTCCGCTTCTCATTGGTGAACTGGATGGCCGCTCTGGGATGCTGGTTCAGAAGCCCTGTCATCAGGTACTGTAAATCATACCCCCACACCACGCCTTCATTCTTAAGCTGGTTCATATATTTGTCCACGAACCGGATGGCAGGGTATACATTGTACTTGGGATTGCGCAGGAAACCCAGCAGCAGCTCCATGGCACAGTTCCCTGCCCCTCTTCCCATAGAAGCGTAAGTTGCGTCTAACCAGTCCACGCCGTCTCCCACCGCCTCGATGGTATTGGCGAAAGCCAGCTGCTGATTATTGTGGGCATGGATTCCCACTTTCTTGCCGTATTTCGTGGCAAATTCCAGATACATGTCCGCGAAACGCGCAATCTGCTCCGGATACATGGCGCCGTAGCTGTCCACGATATACAATACATCTACAGGCGTCTGCCCCAGGATATCCAGAGCCGCCCGCAGTTCTCCCTCCAGGGAATGGGAAATGGCCATGATATTGCAGCTGACCTCATATCCCTTTTTGGAGGCATCCTCAATCAGATCGACGGCCCCCGGAATCGCGTTCACATAAGCGGCTACCCGAATCATGTCTATGGGGCTGTCCGTCCGGTCGATGATATCCGTCTTCTCGCACCTGCCCACGTCTGCCATCACGGCAATCTTCAGATCCGTGGCATTCTCACCCACGATTTTCCTGATATCCTCATCCTTGCTGAATTTCCACTTGCCGAACTTATCCTCATCGAACATTTCCTTAGACGCCTTATATCCGAACTCCATATAGTCCACGCCGGCCCGCAGGTTCGCCAGATACAGCGCTTTTACAAATTCATCGGTAAAATAGAAATTATTTACCAGTCCGCCGTCGCGCAGCGTGGCATCCACTACCTTGACATCCGGGCGGTACGCAATCAGATTCGATATTTCTTTCATGGCTTCTCACTCCTTCTGCATTTGCGGCCTGAAAATATCTTTACCACGGATATATCTTCATTCATGCCGCTGATTCATTTCATCGCTCCTTATGATTTTAGCGGTTTAAAGTGCGGAAGTCAAGAGTTATTTTCCATTTATCCAATTCCGCAGGGGATTAATCTCTTTCGCCTGTTTCAGGATATCCTTTCTGTTCGCCCTTATATAGGCTTCCAGCTTACTCACTTCCTCCTCCGTGAAGCCCTCTGACTTCACCACGATTCCCTCGGGCAGGATGCCCTCCGCGTAATCTATGGAGTGCCCCTCTTCCATGGAATGCTTTTCTTCCATGGAATGCTTTTCTTCCATGGAATGCCTTTCTTCCATTTCCCGCAGAAAAGAGAGCCGCACGATTTTCCTGCCCTCTTTTTCCACAACACAGGAAATCAGCATTTTCACTTCATCCATGCTTTTCCCCCCTTCCGCCAGATGGCAAAAATCAAAAAACGCTTTCACATACGCTATGTCCTCTCCAGTAAATCTTCCGGTATCTTCTCCACAAATTGAATCTTCCTGCTTACAACACCCTAATATAAAACAAAAACCGCCGGAACCCATGATTTTACTGGTATCCAAGCGATTTTAAATGATGCCGGCAGCGGGACTTGAACCCGCACGTGGTTGCCCACAACAGATTTTGAGTCTGCCTCGTCTGCCATTCCGACACGCCGGCCTATATGCTGCGAAGCTTATGCAGAAAATCCCTCACAACACATCAATTCTATCACAGAAAATGTCCTTTGACAAGCAATAATTTTCCATTTTCCACTTTCGCACTATTTATTCTTTTTTAAGAAATTGTCTAAAAATTATATCCAGGCAGCCCTCAAACATACTGCATCTCAATCCGGATATCATTCCCATGCACCGCCACATCCGCCATGCTTCCCACGACAACCGGCATCATGGGAGGCAGATGTCCCAGATCCACATCCATGATGACCGGCACATTCTTGCGCCCGGCCACCTCCAGCACCGCGCCGTAAGCATCCAGCCCCATCATAGCCTCTCCGTTTGCGGGCCTGCCAATCAGGAATCCCTTTACATGGGAAAGCCAGCCAGCCTCCTCCATCTGCCACAGGCCGCGGCGGATGGCGAATACGTTCAGGTCGCAGGCCTCCAGAAACCAGATAATGCCGTCCTCCCGGTATCTCTCCGTGAATTCCCTGGTCCTGTCGAAACGGGTACCCAGCAGGTTCACCAGGCAATCCAGGCAGCCTCCCAGAAGCCTGCCCTGAAACCGCAGATCTCCCGAAACGCTTTCTCTGCCCAGATAACTGCGGATGCTGCGCTTTTCCGTCAGATTATAGGGTGCCAGCGGGTTCTCCTCGCTTTTGAGGGATTCTTTCTCCCACATCTCGTATCCATGTACTACGGCCCTGCATCCTGCCGAAATCCTCTCGCTGCTGTTCCGGCCGTCTCCTGCTTTTTCTGTATCCCTTTCCGCGGCATCCTGCCCCGTCAGGATGCCGAATGCGTCCGCCAGGGCCTCATGCCATGGCTCCATGCCAAAGGAGGGCGCACAGGGGCCATAGACCGAAGCCGTGTCCGCCAAAGTCGCCAGCAGATAGGTCAGATTCGTATTGTCAGAATACCCCATGTACCACTTCGGCTCGGCCTCCGCGAGCTTGCTGAAATCCACATAAGGCAGGACTTCGCACATCAGTTCTCCCCCACCGCAGGAAATCAGGCAACCCGCCTCCTTTGAGAGGAACATCTCCATCACTTCCCTGGCACATTTCTCAGGCGTATTGCTGATGCCGATGCCCTCCCCGGCGTAGCAGTTCGGGCCGAATACCGTGCGGTATCCCATCCCCTGCCACTTCTTGACGGCATGATCGAAAGCCGTCCGGTACGGCTCGATATTGCACCCAAAAGACGGCGCCAGAAACCCGATTGTGCCTCCCCGGGACAAAAATTTCGGATATCTCATGTCAATTCTCCCTGCTCTTTATTACATTTCCCATTCTGCCGTCCCGGCCCACGAGTCAGTCAAGCTTCCGGGAACATCCTGTCAAATACCTCAAATCCGTCAAAAGTAGCAAAATAGTCCTTCGGCGTCTCCGCCCGGCGAATCAGCTCTGCACTCCCGTCCTCACGAAGCAGCAGCTCCGCCGATTTCAATTTCCCGTTATAATTATATCCCATGGAAAAACCGTGAGCGCCGGTATCATGGATTATGATATAATCTCCAATCTCCACCTCGGGCAACATTCTGTCAATGGCGAACTTATCATTATTCTCACACAGAGACCCCACCACGTCATACATATGGTCATGGGGCGCATCCTCCTTGCCCAGCACTGTGATATGGTGATAGGCCCCGTACATAGCCGGACGCATCAAATTCACCGCGCAGGCGTCCACCCCCACATATTCCTTATGGATATGCTTCTCGTGAATCACCCTGGTCACCAGATGCCCGAAAGGCCCCGTCATATAGCGCCCAAGCTCCGTATACACCGCCACATCCCCCATGCCGGCAGGCACCAGAATCTCTTCATATGCTTTCCTTACGCCCTCTCCGATGGCCCGGATGTCATTGGGCTCCTGGTCCGGCCGGTAGGGAATCCCGATTCCCCCCGACAGATTGACGAAAGCGATATGGGCCCCTGTCTCTTTCTGCAGCTCCACCGCCAGCTCGAACAGCTGCCCCGCCAGCGTGGGATAATACTCATTGCTCACCGTATTGCTGGCCAGAAAGGCATGGATGCCGAAATGCTCCACTCCCTTTTCTTTCAAAATCCGAAAACCATCAAACATCTGTTCTCTTGTAAAGCCGTACTTAGCATCCCCGGGATTGTCCATAATGTCCGTCCCCAGAGAAAAATATCCGCCCGGATTGAAGCGGCAGCTCAGGGTCTTCGGCAGATAACCCAGTGTCTTTTCCAGGAAATCAATATGCGTAATATCGTCTAAATTAATGGTGGCACCCAGTCTTGCCGCCAGGGCGAACTCCTCCGCAGGTGTCTCGTTGGAGGAGAACATGATGTCCTCCCCGCGCAGCCCCACCGCCTCGCTGAGCATCAGTTCCGTATAAGAGGAACAGTCACAGCCGCAGCCGTACTCTTTCAGAATCTGAATCAGAAAAGGATTGGGCGTGGCCTTCACCGCAAAAAACTCCTTATATCCTTTATTCCAGGCAAAGGCCTCCTTCAAAGCCTCCACATTCTCACGAATCCCCCTCTCATCATAGATATGAAAGGGGGTTGGATATGATTTTACGATTTCTTCAATCTGTTCTTTTGTGACAAATGCTTTCTTTTCCATTAGTCCTCCTCTGTTTCTCCAAAGTCGGCACAGGCGACTTGGAATTCCGGATTATACATTCTCAATCTGCCAGTCGACAGGCTCCAGTCCGTTCTCCTCCAGGAACCTGTTGGTCTGGCTGAAAGGCCTGCTGCCGAAGAATCCATTGCGGGCAGACAGAGGGCTTGGATGTGCTGCTTTCAATATCAAATGCTTCGGATTGTCCAGCATTTTCTCTTTCATCTGGGCCGGACGGCCCCAGAGGATGAAGACAATAGGCCTGTCCTGCTTGTTCAGGACACGTATAGCCGCGTCCGTGAACTCTTCCCAGCCTCTCCCCCTGTGGGAATTCGCCTGATGGGCACGGACTGTCAGGACCGTATTCAGCATCAGAATGCCCTGCTCCGCCCACTTTACCAGATAGCCGTTATTGGGGATATAGCACCCCAGATCATCCTGCAGTTCCTTATAAATATTCACCAGGGATGGCGGAACGTCCACCTCCGGCTTTACGGAAAAGCATAGCCCATGGGCCTGTCCCACATTGTGATAGGGATCCTGCCCTATGATGACCACCTTCACTTTGCTTAAGGGAGTCAGATGAAAGGCATTGAAAATATCGTCCGCAGGCGGAAACACCTGTGTGGTATTATACTCTGTCTTCACGAACTCATACAAAGTCTTATAATAAGGTTTATTGAATTCCGTCCCCAGCTCCGCCAGCCAGTCATTTGAAATCATTCCCATCGTTTGTATCCCTCATCCTTCCTCATATTGTATATGCCAGAACATCCATTCTAAAGCAAAAGCAGGCAATTATCCTCTCCCTACAGCCTGACGCTGACTCCCCGGCTCCGCAGGTACTCTTTCACCTGCCGGATTTCCAGTTCCTTATAATGAAACAGCGACGCCGCCAGCACCGCCTCGGCCCCCGCTTCCGCCAAAGCCTCATAAAAATGCTCCGGCCTCCCTGCGCCGCCGGACGCGATTACGGGTATCTCCACCGCATCCGCCACCGCTTTTGTCAGCTCCAGATCATATCCTGCCTTGGTGCCGTCTCCGTCCATGCTGGTCAGCAGAATCTCCCCCGCTCCCAGCCGCTCCGCCTCCATGGCCCATTCCACCGCATCCAGTCCTACGTCCACCCGGCCGCCGTTTTTGTATACGCTGTAGCCGCCGGAGTGCCGCCTCTTGGCGTCGATGGCCACCACCACGCACTGGCTTCCGAATTTATCCGCCGCGTCGGATATCAGCCCTGGATTCATGATTGCCGCCGAATTCACGGAAATCTTGTCCGCGCCCTCCCGCAGAATGGCCCTGAAATCCTCCACCGTGCGGATGCCTCCGCCCACCGTGAAAGGGATGAACAGCTCCGAGGCCACCTGGCGCACCCACTCCGTCCGGGTAGCCCTGCTGTCCGAGGAAGCCGTGATATCCAGGAACACCACCTCATCCGCGCCGGCCCTGTCGTAGGCTGCCGCCACGTCCGCAGGGTCTCCCGCGTCTTTCAGATTCACAAAATTGATTCCTTTTACCACCCTGCCGTCCTTGATGTCCAGACAGGGAATCACCCTCTTTGTATGCATTCTGTCTCCTCTGCCTGACAAATCAATCTTCCAACCCGCATACCCTGCAGAAATTCCGCAGAATCCCCATTCCGGTCTCCGAGCTCTTCTCCGGATGGAACTGACAGGCGAACACATTTCCTTTTTCCACAGAAGCATGGATTGTCACGCCGTATTCCGCGGTGGCCGTGACGATTTCCTCCTCTGCCGCCTGCAGATAATATGAATGCACGAAATAGACATAGCTGCCGTTCTGTGCGTCCTCCCCGCCGATTTCCTCGAACAGGCGCCCTCTCCGGGGATAGCGCAGATTGTTCCAGCCTATATGCGGCACTTTAAGCCCTTTCTCCTGAGGAATCCGCAGAATCTGTCCTCTCAGAATACGGAGCCCCTCCACGCCCGGGCTCTCTTCGCTGCCCTCGAACAAAAGCTGCAGTCCCAGGCAGATTCCCAGAAAAGGCCTGCCGCTGTCCACATACCGGCGAATCACGTCCACCAGGCCATAAGCGCGCAGCTTTCCCATTGCATCCCCGAAAGCCCCCACACCCGGCAGAATTACGCCGTCCGCGTTCTGAATCGTCTCCGCGTCCCTGGTAACTGTCGCTTCCTGTCCCAGATGAATCAGGGCCTTCTCCACGCTCTTGATATTTCCGGCATCATAATCGATTATCGCAATCATACTGCTCTTATCTCACATTCTGTCCATGTCTTAAGCATTATTGCAGCAACTATTTATCGCAATTCCGTCTTCCTGCATCAGTCATCTAAGAAAAGGCCATCGTCAAGCCCTGCCTCTTCCGGCAGTTCATCCGGAAGCGCTTCCGCGCTTTCATCCGGCTGATTATCCGGCTCTCCCTGGACTTCTTCCGGGATTTCTTCAGGAACATCCTCCGGCTGCAGGGGTACTGCCGGAGTGCTTCCGGCGCCATAGCCTTTACCCCCCGCCACAGCGGTGACGGCTCTGGTATACTCTATGCTGCTACCTATCGCCGCGATTTCCTTAGCCTGGTCCTCTGTGATGCCATATCTGTCAAAAAGGATGCCGATGATTCTGGCATAGATTTCCTCTACCTCCGGCAGGGCCTCACACTGAGCGGCATACTCATGAACCGCCGGATATTCATTCACCGTCTGGAGCAGACTGTCGAGGGCCTGCACTTCGGTGCCATACTGCATGACAATATCGTATTTGCGGCACTCCTGCTCCATGTAGAGAATGCTCTCTGCCTTTCCATACATCTGTGCCTGCTCATCGCTGAGCTTCTTGCCGTACAGGTTCTTGTAACAGGTCTCATAATCCCCATTTTTGTAAGCTTCCGCCGCCTCCTGCTTCACGGAAAAATCCACTGCCAGATTCACGAAGATGAACACCACCGCTCCCACCGTAGCACCCAAAAGCAGAATGGGCAATGCTTTCTTAAAGGTAATCTTCTTGCCCGCATAAGGCTCAGGCTCTTTCTTTGGTTTCTTCGGTTTCGGCGGCTTGGCAGGCTTCGGTGCTTTTTTCTTCTTCTCCTTTTTCTTCGCCGGTTTCTTCGCTTTCTTTGCTTTCTTTCCTTTGTCCCCGGCGCCCTTTTCCTGGTCTAAATCCCGAAGGATTTCCTGATTTTCATCCGAAAGCGGAATGTCTTCGTTCTCCGGCTCTTCTTCCTCCTCCATCAGCATCGAAATGATTTTGGTCATAAGACCGCCCTTCTGCTTCGGTTTGGGCTCTTCCTTTGGTTCACTGGAGATATCAGGAATAAAAGCATCTATCTCTTCCATATCCAATTCCATGATATTGGATTCCGCTGTATCTTCTTTCTCTGGCTTCACGCTTTTTTCTTTCATCCTTTCCGCTTCTAATGTCTCCCTCTCCCGGGCAGCATCATATTCTTCTCCCAGTTGATTCACGCTGAAGCCTTTCCCTTCCCGCGAATCATCATCCCTCTTCTCGTCTCCCAGTTTCCCCGCATCGGAGACAATGCTGTCAAGCAGGTCCTTGTCCTGGAGCAGGTCGAACTCTTCTATCTCTCCAGTCCCCCCTTTCCTGCTCTTCTCCGGCTCCGCGGCCTCTTCCGCATCTCTGCCGCGTTTATTCCGGAGCTTCTCGGCTTTCGCTGCTTCCTTGTCCGCCTTTTTCCTTGCAGCCTTTTCGGCCTTTTCCTGCGCTTTTTGTTGCTTCTCCAGCGCTTTCCGTTCTTTGGCGCTCATGGGCTTTTCCACCTCTTCTGCAGTTCCTTCTATATCTGCCAGCAGCTTATCTACCGGGTTCCGCTGAACGTCTGCCTCTTCCGCGTCGCCCGCATCAATCGTCTCCTTTCTGTCAGATTTTTTCAGCATATCCTGAATATCCGACAGATCGTCATCATGGTTCTCGGTTTTCTCCAGCATATCCAGGACATCCTCCTGAATATCCTCCCCAGGAGACTGTTCCCCTGAACCTGTCCCCGCGCTTTCAGCCAAAAGCCTCTCTATCTCCTCTGCCGACATTTCTGTGACAGCGTCTATTCCATAGCTTTCAGTTTCTTCATTTCCATTTATGTTTCTCTCATTGGAAGACATGTCTTCTCCTCCGATTTCTATGAATGCCCTCTTCATTATTACCGGCTCAAAATATCCATTCCTATTTTATCACAGCTCTCCCAGCCAATCAATCGCATTCTTTGAAATTCCACATCCCTTTTCTGCTAATTCTTTTGTCAATTGATACAATTTTTCATGAACTCTGCATAAATATGCTTTCTGGTTAAAAAATGCCACTTTCTCAAAAGGCCAGCGAATCACGGAAGGAAAACGCATCCCCACACCCAGCTCCAGCACGAACAGCTTGTGATTCAGGGTTCCCTGGAGCCATTTTGTATAGAGCCTCCACTGTTCCAGATATCCCGCTTCATTATAATTTTCCGCGTACACATTATTCAGCACCAACCCGGCGCTGCACTCCGGACAGGTTTCTGACAGGGAAAAGCCCTCCTCCGGGAAGCGGCCCGCGTACAGTTCCTCAAAAAAGCGGTTCATCCTGTCCTTGTCCTGCTCCGTCACCGCAAGCAGCGTCCCCTCGCAGCCTTCAACGCACTGCTTCATCTGCGAAGAGCCGCAGGGCATCACCACCCTGCCCACCGAGCCCGCCCTGCTGTGCATGGATACGGAGACCACAAAATGATTCTTTCCCCCCAGGATGCCCGCCAGCTTTTCAAATCCCGCGTCCAGAGCAGCGTTCCCGGTCTTTTTCACGCAGAATTCGTTCCACGCGGGTATCAGCCAGTGAAAACCGTTTTCCTTTAACTTTTCACCGCCAAAGCGATACATTTCCTCCCGGCGCAGAAATCCCGTTCCGTCGAAATCCTCTCCCAGTCCTACCAGCACCATATCCGACTGTGCAAACGTTTCCAGAATCTCATCATTCTTCATCTTACCCACCCTGGAATGCTCCTCTTCCATCGAAAAGCCTCTCTTCCATGTTGTCAAATCCGAAGTCTTTTTACAGGAAAAAGCTGGGAGCACATCCCAGCTTTTTCAGACTTTTATATATTCAAGTGTCTTTCCTCAACAAGCTGATCTATTATTTTTACCAGATTGCCTATCTCAGGTTTGGACAGCTGAGCGTCTGCTCCCAACGCTTCACCCTTTCTGCGCATCTCGTCGTTCACGAGAGATGAGAACAGGACTACCGGAATCCTCGCCGTGGCCTCGTCCGTCTTAATCAGCTTGGTCAGCCTGTGTCCGTCCATCTCCGGCATCTCGATATCGGAGATGACCACCCGCACATTATCATGCAGCGTACCCGCCTGCTTACAATGCGTTATGATATCATAGGCCTGCTTTCCGTTCTCCACATGAATCAGGTTCTCATATCCTGCTTTCTTCAGGCAGTCCACAATCAGTTTGTTCAACAGGGCAGAGTCCTCCGCAATCAGAATGGGAACCGTGCTCCTGTGCCGCTCTCCCAGTTCGTTGATGTCGGAAATCTTCAGCCCGGTCTCGGGATTGATGTCCGTGACAATCTTCTCAAAGTCAAGAATGATAATCAATCTGTCTTCTTTCTTGACGATGCCGATGGCTACGCCCTCCTCCGCAGTGGAAATCGTGACCTCAGGCTTGATGATCTCCGTCCAGGACACTGTATGGATACCCAGGACGCTGTCCACATGGAACGCGATATCCAGCTTATTGAAATTCGTGATGATGAATAGTCCCTTGGGTTCCGACTCACCGCGTCCGAGGCAGTTCTTCAAATCGATTGCCGTAATCATCACATCCCGCGGCATGAATACGCCCTCTATGCTGGGGTGTGCATTGGGAATCGGCGTAACCGGCTCGTATTTCGTAATCTCCCTGATTTTCGCCACATTGATGCCATAGTAGTTGTCGCCCAGCTTGAATTCCAAAATCATCAATTCGTTCGTGCCGTTTTCCAATAAAATCTTGCTGTCGTCCATATTTATCCATATCCTTTCCTGGCCGGATTCTATCCAAAATAAGAATAGTTCCCGCTCTTTATCGTGCTAGAGAAAAGCCTATAGTATTATCTTAACATATTTGTGCGGAAAAGGAAACTATAATCTTCAAAACTTACCAAAATTTTTTGACCTCAAATATTCTCATTCCGGATGGTGTCTATGATATTCTTTCTGTTGATTTTAGCCATGGAATAGCGCATAATGATATATAACAGCAAGGCTACGGCGGCAACGGACACCAATATGCCCGTCCAGGGAATCCGGAAATCCATCACGAATCTCTTCCCCAGCCCTCTGTGGAACAGCGCGGATATCAGCAGCCCCGCCGGGATGCCGATGCACAGCGCCTTGCCTCCGTAGAACACGCCTTCCAGCCATATCATGCGCCTGAACTCCTGCCCGGTCATCCCCACGGAACGCAGCATGGCGAACTCCGGGGCCCGCAGCTCCATGTTGGTGGTGATGGTATTGAAAACATTGGTGATTCCGATCAGCGCCACTACCGCAAGAAAGCCATACAGGAAAATCCCCACCACCAGAAGCATGCTGTGCTGGCTTCTGTAAAACGCCAGATAGTTCATCACTGTAAAATACTGCAGCTGCTGCTCGCTTCGGATGCGGTGTTCCAGCGCGTCCGCGTCCCGGCATTTCAAATAGACCTCTATATTATCATATTTCTGCAGTCCCGGCATACTGTCCATGAGTTCATCTTCCACAATCAGCAGCAGACGGTAGGACGAGCCGGCAAGATGCATGGGCTTTGCGGTAGTCTGTTTCAGAATCTCTATCTTTGCCCCGGAGGATTCACCTATTCCCTGCAGGATGTCTCCGGGCCTGAATTCAGCGATATTTCCCTCTTCTATATACGTTTTTCCATTTTCCGTACTTTCCGAATAATAATCCGCTATCGCCAGTGCTTTGCCTTTTGCCTCCTCCACGGACACTCCTGCCTCCCTGCAGTAACGCGCATAGGCCTCCTCTCCGAGAGAGCATACTATTATCTTGCCTTCACCCATCTCTTCCTGCTCTGCGTACTCTTCCCGCCACTCCGGCGTATAGGGAATCTGATCCCATCTGACAGTCAGGCTCGCTTTCCGTACAATCTCCCCTTCTTCCACACCTTCCATTTCCGTAATGGCCACCGCATCATCATAAAAATCCCACTGATAAATGCTGACCTCCAGCTGATAGGGCGGTTCCTCAAAACGGGTGCCTACGGCCAGGGATACCAGATCCACAAACGTGGTCATGCCTATGAATATGGCCACGCTTACCACAATGGACACCACCGTGGTGCGGTACTTCACTCTGGCCCGCTTCAGATTCTTATACGCGATTTTCCCTCCGATGCCGAACAGGTTTCCGATACATCCCGGACAGCGGACGCTCTTTCCCAGGTTCACCGTGTCGTTGGCCCGGATAGCGCTGATGGGCGAGATTCCCGCCGCCCGCCTTGCGGAGCTGTGCGCGGAGAGAAATACCGTCACCGCTGCCAGAACCGCCGCCAGAAAGGTCAAGGGCACGGAAATGCCGAACACCAGCCCGAATCCCATGGCATCTTTCACCAGGAAACTGACTCCTTTTACCAGAATGACAGAAGCAGCCAGTCCGCTGGCCACCCCCAGAGGAATGCCGACAAAGCTTAAGAACCTGGCCTCATAATAGACCATTTTCCGCTGCTGCGCCGCTGTGGTCCCCACAGAGGCCAGACGTCCGTAGAGCTTCATCTTCTCTGTCAGGGATATGACGAAGCTGTTGCGGATGCAGAATACGCTTGTAACGATGATGACTGCCACGGCCACCGCCGACATGGCGTACATCATATTCATGACGCCGGATGAAAATAGCATCAGCTCCCATTTCAGGAGCCAGTAGTTCTCCTGCACGGAGGAAGCCACCGTCTTGATCTCCCGCATCTCCTGATCTGTGCAGTCTTCCCGCTCCCCCTCTTTCCAGCGCACATACAGCTCCTCGGATACGCCCAGGATTCCGGCTGTCACCTGATTTCTGTGGCGCAGGCCCTGCTTCGTGTAAGAGGCATACACGTCCGCCACTGCCGCCTGTCCCGGAGCCTCCAGACGAGTAAACGCCGAATAGCCCGGAGCCGTTACAGGCTCTACCTCTCCATTAGGCCGCTCTATGATACCCACCACCGTAAAGGTCTTCCCGGTTCCCGGCTGGAATGTCTCCTCATCGCTTTGGTAGGGTTCCCACTGGGTCAGCGTGTATCCATCGGAAAGCCGCTCTCCCAGGGACAATGTCAATCGGTCCCCGACTTTCATCTCCACGAGGCCATTGCTGCTGACATGCCGGCTCACTACAAGCTCTGACCCATTCTCCGGCATCCGCCCCTGCAGAAGGGTCAGCGACAGCATAGATTCCGCCTCTTTGTCCGCAGCCATGACATACAGATAGGGCTTATCCGGGTTCTGGCATCCCTCCAGAACAGCGTAGCCCAGCTTTTCCGTCAGGCCGTACTTCTCTATCTGCCTGTTGTTCTCAAAATATTTCAGGTACTCCTGTCCCACATCCAGGAAATGGTAGTGAAAATCCCCATTCTGCTGCTTCTCATAGGCAATCAGGCTGGTGCGGAAGCTCTCCGCCAGGCAGGCCACAGCCGTAATCAGCGCCGTGGCAAGTATGACTCCGATAATAGTCACCGCAGTGCGCTTGCGGTTCTCTTTCATGGAGCGGTAACTGCATTTCTTCAGTATGTTCACCTCGCCACCTCCCAATGCCTGTCGTATACACAGCCATCCTCGATGCCAAGGACTCTGTCCGCCTGCTTCGCCAGCTCCAGATTGTGGGTAATCATGATTACGGTCTGCTTATATCTGCGGTTGGAGACTTTCAGAAGCTCCATAATCTCATTTCCGGCCCGGGTGTCCAGGTTGCCGGTGGGCTCATCCGCCAGCAGGATGGCAGGCCTTGTGATCAGGGCCCTGCCAATCGCCACGCGCTGCTGCTGACCGCCCGACAACTCATTGGGCAGGCGGTTCAGGCGCTTGCCAAGCCCCAGCAGCCCTGCCAGATCCTGCACCAACTCCCGGTCCGGCTTACGCCCGTCCAGCTCACAGGGCAGAGTCAGGTTCTCCTCCACAGTCAGCACAGGTATCAGATTATAGAACTGATAAATCAGCCCCACCTGCCGTCTTCTGAAAATCGCCAGTTTATCATCGTTCATTCGATATATATCATTGTCCTCTATCAATACTCTGCCGGAGGTAGGTCTGTCTACGCCGCCCAGCATGTGCATCAACGTGGATTTTCCGCTGCCCGAGCTTCCCACAATCGCCACGAACTCTCCCTGAGCCACGGAAAGATTGGCATCGTTTACCGCGACTATTTCATTGTTCCCTTTCCCATATACCTTGCATAGATGCTCTGTACGCAGAATCTCCGCGGAGCGCATGGGCTCCCTTGACGGCATTTCGCACACATTCTCCCTTTCCCTGTTGTCTTTCTCTCTCATAATTACCTGCCTTTCCAGAAATCATATCTCTTTAACGATTTCAGTATAAAAGGCTAAAATGACATTTCCGTGACATTTTGAAAATTTTCATCCGTGCTTAAGGTTTGGAAGAATGTCCAAATCCCCGCACAAAAAGCGAATCCGGAAAACTGTACCCCCGTCCCTGTGGCAGTCTGCCGTAAGACAGCCCCCCTGTTTCTCCACGATTTCCCTGGCCAGCGCCAGCCCAATCCCGATGCTGTCTTCTCTGGCACAGTCCCCCTGATAAAAACGCCTGAACAGTTTCTTCTGCTCCTCCTGTGTAATCCCTTTGCCATGATCCCTGACAGCAATCTGCACATAGACTTCATTGACCTCACCGCTTATCTCCACTATTCCGCCGTCAGGACTGTACTCAATAGCATTCTTGACAATATTCAGCAATGCCTCCTCCGTCCATTTCCTGTCCACGAACAGCCCGATATCCTCCGGAATCTCTACGGAGAAAGTGATGCCTTTCCACTCCGCCGCAATTTCCAGGCGCCGCAGCACATCCTCTGCCAGCGTCTTCCCGGGAATCCATCCCCGCTCCAGCTCCACGACACCGGCATCCAGCCTGGACAGCTTCAGCATGGTAGTCACCAGCCATGACATACCGGTAAGCTGTCTCGTGGCCTCTCCTAAAAAACGCTGCCTCGTAGCCCTGTCCATATCCATGTTCTCAGACAGATTATCCAGCAGCACAGTTGCCGAGGTAAGGGGCGTCTTCAGCTGATGGGAAATATCCGCCATGGAATCCGCCAGTCTGCGCTTCTGCTCCAGCGCCCTCTTGGCCTGCTCTTTCAAAAGGACTGTCAGCTTATACAGCTCATTGCGCAGCCCGCTCAGCTCATCATCGGCATTGTTCTCCACGTCCAGCCTGTAATTGCGGCGGTTCAGCGCCTCCATATAGCCTGTCAGGCCCTGAATCCTCTCCTGCCGCTTTCCGAAATACAGATAAAGCAGAATTCCCATCCCACAAAAAAGCAGCAGCAGAAAAAGATTCACGCCGGCACACAGCCGCGCAAACAGCCTCTCCTGCCCCGTAAAAGACGTGCCTGCATACTCTTTCAGAATCCCATATCTCCCAAGGATATCCGCTCCGAATTCCACATTATCCTGGCGATTCAGGATGAGAACCAGCTCTTCCTCCGCCACCTCCGGATAAGCCGCGACAACATTTCCAAAGACAGCAGCCAGCAGATTGCAGTATTCTGTCCGCATCTGGTTCCTGTAAACCACCATGCACAGATTCAATGTCAGGATGCACATACAAAGACAGGTCAGAAACATCGCTGCCAGTTTTTTCAGTTCCTTATTCCAAGCCACTTTCATTCCGACTCCACCTCTTACCTACTCCGGCTCCACTCTGTATCCCATGCCCCGCACTGTCTTTATGAACTGGCCATCGCTGTCCCCCAGTTTCTCCCGAAGACGCTTCATGGTTACTGACAATGTATTGTCATTTACAAAATTCCCTGATATGTCCCAGATATCCGCCAGAATCTCATCCCTGGTAAAAAGTTTGCCGGGACAGGAAATCATATTGCTCAGAATCCTATACTCCAGCTTAGTAAGCGCCAGCTCTTCCCCACAGCGCGTCACCCTGCCGGTCTCCGTATTCAAAGCGATATTCCTGCAGCGATATACCGGATTCCCTTTCCCGTTCCTGCGCAGCACCCCTCTGATGCGCGAAACCAGTTCCCGGTTGCGGAATGGTTTGATGACATAATCGTCCGCCCCTATGTCCAGCCCTTTTACCACATCGGCCTCATCCTCCTTTGCCGTGAGGAAAATGACCGGTGTCCTGCCCTCACGCTTTATCCTCCTGCACAGCTCAAATCCATCCCCATCAGGAAGAGCGATGTCAAGAAGCGCCAGTCCGCATTCCTCCTTTGCCAGAATCTCAACGGCCTGAGCGATGCCTCTGGCTGTCACCACCTGGTATCCTTCCTGGGAAAGCAGATATTCCAATCCCATGATGATTGCCTCATTATCCTCCACAAGCATGATTTTCATCGTCTTCCTCCTCACAGGCAATACCTATATGCAAAAAAAGAGCAGTTCATTTATCCATACCGAATAAATAAAACAACTCTTCTCTGACTTCTAATGATTGTACCCTCAAAACCGAATACTGACTGCGGAACCCGCATCTCCCTGGTTAAGCCTGCGTCCTATTAGTATGCGTCAGCTGT
>NZ_CALPDH010000034.1:0-51723 GCF_943193215.1 Acetatifactor aquisgranensis
TTCCCGAGTGGCCAAAGGGGACAGACTGTAAATCTGCTGCAAATTGCTTCGGTGGTTCGAATCCACCTCCATCCATTTCCTTTCGGGGAAATAGAATATATCAATTGAATAATGACGCGGGGTGGAGCAGTCTGGAAGCTCGTCGGGCTCATAACCCGAAGGTCACAGGTTCAAATCCTGTCCCCGCTACTACAAACTTATGAATAAGAGTTCAATAAGTTTGAATGCCCAGATAGCTCAGTTGGTAGAGCAGAGGACTGAAAATCCTCGTGTCACTGGTTCGATTCCGGTTCTGGGCATTTTTTGCTGTATAAAAAAGCATTTAGATACAGAGGACTACAAATGTTAAAAAAGGCTTGCCAAAGGAAGATTACTGAAAATTTTTTTTGTAAGGTATTTTGTATCCTTGCAATGATTATGTTTGGCATTCTGGTTTACCATAGTTTGGGGATAACCGGAGAAAATAGCGGCGAATTGACGGATGAACATATATACTTTAGGCATAATTCAGTTGTGCTGAATTTGATTGTGCTTAGTCTTGCTTTTATTTTGCTTTCATTTTATGGACAGCTGAAAAAGTATTTTCATACAAAAAAGCGGAGAAATGTGCTTTTGGCAGTCGTCTGTATTTTTGCGGTCTTATTTGCTGTCTATTGGATTGCGACGACAAAAACGGCTCCATGGGGAGATCCGGGATACATATTAGCATATGCGAGACAGTTTCAAGAGGGAAATTATAGTGCATTTGGCCCCGGTGAATATCTGGCGGTTTATCCACAGCAATTGGGACTGATAACCGTATTGAGATTCTTCAACAGGCTGTTCGGGGAAAATGATTACAAAGCATTTAGCTATTTTACTGCTATGATGCTACCTTTGATTATATTGTCAGGTATGAAGATTGTCAGATATCTTGTAAAAGATAACGCAAGTGCAGAACTCTTTTATATCTTATTTGTGTTCACTTGTTTTCCTATGTATGGATATACGCCTTTTATTTATAGCGATTTATGTTCTTTAGAGATTGGGATGTTTTCTGTGTGGGCCTTTCTATCCTGCCTTGAAAGGCTTCGGGGCGGAAAACTTATCTGGCTGGGGATGACAACGGGCATTGCGTTTCTTTTGAGGAGCAATATTATCATTATGATTATTGCATTGTGGATTGTCCTGGCAGTGAAGCTGATTTGTGATTCGACGAAGAGACGAAGCGCCTTAGCAATGGGAATTGCGATGATTGCAGGACTCATGTTGTTTTATGCAGGCCTGAATTTCGCATACAGGGATGTCAAAGATAAAAATGCGGATGCGCTTCCGGCTATGGCATTTATTGTAATGGGACTGAATGATGACTATGGGTATTCAGGATGGCACAATTTTTATGGAGTAAATCTGTTTGCTGAATGTGAAAATGATGCCCGACTTACAACAGAGTATGCGAAAGAGGATTTGAAAGCTTATATAAGTTTGTTTGGCGGGAATCCGGAGTACATGGTAGATTTTTTTGTAAGAAAAATGAATGCTCAGTGGAATGCTCCGATGTACCAGTGTATTGTTTCCAACAATCATGTGGTGGGAACACAGGGAAAGCTGGCATCAAGCATTTATGAAAAGGGCTATTGGTATCGATTGGTGAATTCCTATATGAAGATTTTCCAGATGATTCTTTATGCGTCGATTTTGTGTTTATTGATTGCCCGGCATAAGGATTGGATGAGTATTGATAAATATGTGCTGTTAATTGCAGTATTTGGCGGGTTTCTGTTTAGCCTGATATGGGAAGCAAAGACAAGGTATATATTTCCGTATTTATTGATGATGTTGCCGTATATGGCTGTGGGTGCCGATGTAATTGTCAGATTTTTGGAGTCGAAGATTACTTTTCTGGCAAAGACTGCTGACATGGAATAATTTAGCGGGAAAACTTGTATTATGGGATAAGATCGATTCTGGATATTTTTGGTGGATATATAGCATGAAAAGGTATAATTTCAGCCTTTTGATGCTATATTTTTGTGATAATATGTGCTATAATAAGCTAAATGCATATATGAATAATCATTCATTTAGGGAGAAGCACGATGGAAGAGAGACAGACTGGGGAAATGGCGGAAACGGAAAATATTTTAGAGAAAAAAAAGCCGAAGCCGAAGCGAAAAAGAAAGTTTATTCTTACCGCGATTCTTCTTATACTTGTGGCATCGTTGGCAGTGGTGGCATATCTTTATTACCGGGGGGTAGTGTATTATCAAACCCATTTTTTCCCAAATACGAATATAAATGGTATGGACTGCGGCGATATGGAGGCTGCGCCTATCATAGAAGCGCTGGAACAACGTATCAGCGAGTATGCGTTGGCGGTGGTGGGCCGGGACTACCAGACAGGCGAAGGAGATACAATCCTCGGTGTCATTGCGCCGGAGGATATCCGGCTGAACTATGTCGGTACGAGGGAGGCTGTGGAGTCGCTGCTGCAGCAGCAGGATGAGTTCATGTGGTTCGAGGCTTATCTGGACAGAAGCTATATCTATACTTTGGAACAGGACATGACCTTTGACGAGGCGTTGCTGAACAGCACGGTAAAGTCCTGGGATGCCTGTAAGAGAAGTAATATGCGGATACCAGAGAATGCCTATATCAGCGATTATTCGGAGGAACTGGGCGGTTATGAAGTCATTCCGGAGACCACAGGTACAGTGCTTGATGTGGAGAAAGCGATTCTCCTTATCGTGGAGGCAGTTGGAGCGCAGGAGGCATCGATCAATCTGGAGGAGCTGGAGTGCTATCTGGATGCCACTGTGAAAAAGGATGATAAGCAGCTGAACCGCATTGTGGACAATGCGAACAAATGGCTTGGTACAAAGGTTGTCTATGATTGGAACGGAACGAGAGTCGTACTGGACAATGAAACTTTGAAAGACTGGGTTTCCATTGAAGACGGCAAGGCTACCTTGGATGAAGAAGCCATCGGGACTTTTGTAAAGGAACAGGCAGCATCATATGATACCTATGGCCGCAGGAGGAACTTCATGACCACCTACGGATATGAGATATCGCTTCCCGGGCGGAATTATGGATGGAAGACTGATGTGGAGAGTGAGACGGAGGAGCTGACAAAACTGATATATCAGGGGAGCAGCATTGAGAAAGAACCTGCGTACAGCATCAGAGCCAGGCAAAAGGGAGATAATGATATCGGGAATTCTTACATAGAGGCGGATATGAACAGCCAGCATCTGTACCTGTATAAGGACGGAGCGGTAGTGCTGGAGACGGATTTTGTGTCCGGCACGATGATTTCCTCTTTTGACTGTGTGACGCCGGAGGGTGTGTTTGGGCTATTGTACAAATCTACCGATGCGGTGCTGGTAGGAGAGACATATCGCACTCCGGTGAAATATTGGATGCCTTTTTACGGGAATTACGGTATGCATGACGCCAACTGGAGAGGCGCGTTCGGCGGAGAGATTTTTATAACGAACGGCTCCCATGGCTGCATCAATCTTCCGCCCAGCATGGCGGCGCAGATTTACCAATATGTATCGGAAGGCTTTCCCGTGATTTGCTATTATCCTCAGGGGATCCCTTATATAGGACCTCCCGCAGTGCCGGAGGAAGGTGAGATACCGGTGGAAGGCGAGGTGCCAGTGGAAGGTGAGGTGCCAGTGGAAGGTGAGGTGCCGGTGGAGGTTCCCATAGAATAAACGGGAAATAGCCTGTTCATGAGGTTCTGTGTGGGGGCTGGCCAGGGTGACAGGGATGCCGGTACGATGGCGGTCTGTAGTCGGGATTTGCGGCAAACTTTGCTGGCGTGTAGTATAGATTCGGGAGGAGCGTATGTTCGGAATCTGCCGAGACATTCAGGTTAATGTGAATAGAGATATGAGTCAAGAAAGAAATATGGGAAATATGGAAAATATGGAAAGGAAAATGACGAAAAAGCGTACGGAAAGACAGGCCAGAAGATGGCGGAAAAAACTGGAGCGTTTTCGGAGGGAAGAGCGCCAGATTCGGGAGGTGGCTCCGGATATTCTGAAATCGCATAATTTCCATCGGATGAAAGAGTATATCCAGCATGGGGATGTGACTGTGAATGCTCATGTACTGAGCGTGGCGAGATGCAGCATTGCCCTCAGTGAGTATCTGCACATCTCCTGCAGCAAGAGGGAGCTGATCAGGGGAGCGCTGCTCCACGACTATTTTCTCTATGACTGGCACATTCCCGATGAGGAAAATCCTCACAGGCTCCATGGCTTTTATCATCCGGGCACGGCCCTGCGGAATGCGTCAAAGGAATATCGGCTGACTGTCCGGGAGAAGAATATCATAAGCCGGCATATGTGGCCGCTGACTGTGGTGCCGCCAGGCTGCAGAGAGGCATGGATTGTGACAGCTGCGGATAAATGGTGCTCGCTTTTGGAGACATTATATATCTATAAAGGGCATGGCGCGGTACATGCCAGGTTAGGGACAGTACATCAAATCAGAGACAGGCATGTCAAAGTAGGGAATAGTTGAGCGGAGTGGAGCATTTATTTGAAAAATTATCAAATTATACGGAAAGAGATATCTATCCTTATCATATGCCGGGACACAAGCGCAGAAGTTTCGGAATGCTTCCGGAGGAATTGTATAAAATAGATATCACGGAGATAGACGGCTTCGATAATCTGCACCAGCCGGAGGATATTCTTCGCAGTCTGCAGCAGGAGGCCGCCGCTCTTTACGGCGCGGAGGAAAGCTTTTATCTGGTGAATGGGAGTACCGGCGGGATTCTGAGTGCGGTCAGCAGCGCATTGCCTGTAGGCGGACATATTCTCATGGCCCGCAACTGCCATAAATCGGCATATCATGCGGCTTATCTGCGAGGGCTTTCTGTCACATATCTGTATCCGCCCTTTCTGGAGGAATATGACATTTATGATGCCATAGAGCCATGGCAGATTCGGCAGGCTTTGGAGTGGGAACCGGACATAGGGGCTGTCCTGATAGTGTCTCCCACCTACGAGGGGAGGATATCGGACATCCGGGCCATCGCGGAGATTGTCCATGAAAAAGGGATTCCGCTGATTGTGGACGAGGCTCATGGAGCCCATCTGGGGCTGGGTGGAGGGCTGCCGCCGAACAGTTGCCAGTTGGGTGCAGATTTGGTCATCCACAGCATCCATAAAACTCTGCCCGCCCTGACACAGACGGCGCTGCTGCATGTGAATGGCGGCAGGATTGACAGGGAGCGCCTTCGGAGGTTCCTGCGCATTTATCAGTCCAGCAGTCCCTCCTATCTGCTGATGGCGGGCATCGACAATGCGCTGGAACATGTGAAAGAAGACAGGAGCGTTTTCGTTCGCTTCAGGGAACGCTATGAGAGCTTGGTGCGGAATCTGACGGATTGCTGCCGGTATCTGCGTTTTTTGCCGATGGAAGACGGAAAACAGGATGTGGGCAAGCTTTTGGTCTCGGTAAAGCAGAGCGGCCTGACTGGCAGACAGTTGTATGATATTTTGTTGCAGAAATATCATCTGCAGCCGGAGATGGCAGCTGTGAGTTTTGTTTTGGCTATGTTCACGGTGAACGATAGCGAGGAGGGATACCGGCGCATGGCTCGGGCGCTATTGGAGATAGACGCCAGCCTGGGAGGAGAGAGGGCGGAGAATATTTTCTGTGAATTTAGGGCACAGGGGCATGGGAAAAGGTGTAGTGGGCAAGATGCGGAAAACTTCGAGGAGGGGCGCAAGAGGCAAGACGTGGAAAGCTTTGAGAGACGGCTTTGCGTAGAGGTTTCAGACAGCAATCCGGAGCGCCGGGAGAAAGGGGAGCACCGGGAAAAAAGGCAGGACGATGGAATCATTCCATTGGCGGAAGCCTGGGACAGGAAGACGGAAATGACTTCTCTGGAAGAGAGTGTCGGCAGACTGATAGGGGAATTTATCAATCTGTATCCGCCCGGTGTGCCGCTGCTGGTGCCGGGAGAACGGATGACGGAAAGGCTGTGCGGAGAGATTCGAAATGCCCTGGAGCAGGGGCTCCAGGTACAGGGCGTCCAAAGAAAGAAGCGCCAGGGGGAGGCCGCAGAAGTGATTTCTGTCCCGGTAATCCTATAATAAGTGCCCTTTTTTCTGTAGAATGCCCTAAGGATGCTTATACAGGTAAAACGCTTTATTAGTGGAGGCGCGGAAGTGGATTTAGAGAAAATCAGAGCCGTTTTCCCGGATTTTCAAATCGGGCATTTTCATATGTTTCATACAATTACTTCGCTAAAATGGGAAAATATATTTGAGTGTGAATCCGGAGAAGAACACAAAAATCTTTCACTTATCATGACTTGTTCCGATGGTTATTATATCAAGTTGGAATTTGCAGATGTAAATGCTATGTGTTTTAGGGGAAACGGACAGATTTCGGGATTTTACATCAAAGACATGTCTGGAAGAGGATATGAAAATGGTTCAAGATATGAAGTCGGTGATTATGAGGAAAACGAAATTTCGTTTTATTGTTCCGATGTAATAGTCAAAGAGCTGGTGAGATTCCAGCACAGCACCAGAATCCAGAAAGAAAAGAGAGGTCAGTAAAATGAGGAGAACAAAAATCATCTGTACCATAGGCCCGGCCAGTGAAAGCGTGGAGCGGCTGCGGGAGCTGATGCTGGCGGGGATGAACGTGGCCAGGTTCAATTTTTCCCACGGCACCCATGAGGAGCAGCGGGAAAAGTTCAGGAGGGTGGTGCAGGCCAGGGAGGAACTGGGGCTTCCTGTGGCTACCATGCTGGATACAAAGGGGCCGGAAATCCGCCTGCGGGATTTCGAGGGAGGCAGAGCGGAGCTGGTAAGCGGCCAGCAGTTCGTGCTGACCACAGAGGAGATTTTGGGCACGGCGCAGAAAGCTGCGATTTCCTATAAGAATCTGAAGAATGATATCGAAAAGGGCACTACCATCCTGATTGACGACGGCCTGATTGAGATGACAGTGGAGGAAATCCGCGGAGAAGAAATCGTCTGCCGTGTGGTGAACGGCGGCTTCGTCTCCAACCATAAAGGCCTCAACGTGCCGGGGGCGGTTCTGTCCATGCCTTATATCAGCGAGGTGGACAGGGCGGACATCCTGTTCGGCATTGAGATGGGCCATGACATTCTGGCGGCATCCTTTGTGAGATGCAAGGAAGACATCCTTGAAGTGCGGAAGATTCTGGAAGAGCATAACTGCAATATGAAAATCATCGCCAAAATAGAGAATATGCAGGGCATCCAGAATCTGGAAGAAATCCTGAGCGTATCTGACGGCATCATGGTGGCCAGGGGAGATATGGGCGTGGAGATTCCTTTCGAGGAGGTGCCCATACTTCAGAAGAAGATGATTAAGCTGGCCAATGACCAGGGAAAGCATGTCATCACTGCCACGCAGATGCTGGAGTCCATGATCAAGAATCCAAGGCCTACCAGAGCGGAGACCACGGATATCGCCAACGCCATTTACGACGGCACCACGGCAATCATGCTTTCCGGGGAGAGCGCGGCAGGAAAATATCCGGTGGAAGCAGTGATGACCATGGCGAAAATTGCGGAATGTGCCGAAAAAGATATTGATTACGGAAAACGGATGCGGCGCCATGAGCATGGGCAGGGCGCGGACATCACCACGGCGCTTGCCTATGCCACCTGCACGGCTGCTATGGATTTAGAGGCGGCGGCAATCATCACGGTGACTATGTCGGGCTTTACCGCGGCCGCCATTTCCAGATTCAAACCCCAGAGCCCTATCATAGGCTGCGGGGTACAGGAAAAGGTCTGCAGGCAGCTGAACCTGCTGTGGGGCGTGACGCCTTTGAAGATACAGGAGGAGGAGAACGCCGAGACGCTGTTCGCCAACGCGGTGGAGGAGGCGAAGAGAGCAGGCTACGTGAAAAAGGGCGATGTAGTGGTAATCACGGCAGGTGTGCCTCTGGGAGTGGCCGGCACCACGAACATGATTCATGTAGTCGAGGTCGGGTAGGCCGTGGGCAAGATAGTATGCCTGATGGGCAAGAGCTGTGCCGGAAAGGATACGATTTATAAACGGCTGCTTGCGGACGGCGGAATGAATCTGACAAAAATAGTGCCTTATACCACCAGACCTATCCGCGAGGGAGAGCGGGATGGTGTGGAGTATTTTTACACAGATGAGAATGGTTTTCAACGGCTGAAAGAGCAGGGGAAAGTCATCGAAGACAGGGCTTACCACACTTATCATGGTCTGTGGAGGTATTTCACTGCGGATGATGACCAGATACGGGATACGGCCAGGAGTTATCTGATGATAGGGACGCTGGAAGCCTATCGGAAGCTCCAGGATTATTTCGGAGTGGACAGAATGCTGCCGGTGATGGTAGAATTGGAAGATGGCATACGGCTTCAGAGGGCGCTTTCCAGAGAGCTTACTCAGGAGAATCCCAAGTATGGGGAGATGTGCCGCAGGTTTTTGGCGGACAGCGAGGATTTTTCGGAGGAAAAAATCGGGGAGGCGGGCATCGTCAGACGTTTTGTGAATGATGATCTGGAGCGGTGCCTTGCGGAAATCAAAGGCTACATCAGGGATGAGATTTCTATCAAATGATTATGTGCCGCAGGGACGGGCTTCATAAAAGGGAAGTTTTCGCCTGGCCAAGGGGCATATTGGGGAAAGGAGGGCAGGCATATGGATATAAAGGTGACGCAGGTGGGCCAGAGCGCTCCCGTGGAGCAGGTGCAGAACGTGCAGCCTGCGGACGGCAGCTTTAAATTCATGCTTGCCAGCCATGTGGAGGGCGCAGAGCTTCAGGCCAGGCTGCAGACTCTCATGGAGGAGATTACCATGCAGGGGGACCGGCTGGCCAAGCGCCGGGACGTGAAGGACATGAAGCATTACAGGCGGCTGGTGAAAGAGTTCATGAACGAGGTGGTGACCCATTCCCATGCTTTTTCCAGAGAGAACTTTTTGGACAGGAGGGGACGGCACAGGGTCTATGGAATCATCCGGCTGGTGGATGAGAACCTGGACAATCTGGCCCAGGAGCTGATGAAAGATGAGCAGGACCATCTGGCAATCCTCAATACGATTGGGGAGATTCGGGGATTGCTGTTGGATATATTTACGTGAGCCAGTGCCCACAGGATTTACGGATATCGGATGGCCGGAAGCTCCATGCGGAGTCTCCGGCAGCGGAAGAACGGATGCGGAACTGGAATAGGAGGGGAGTATGGCGGGTTTTCAGGACATTATCGGGCAGCAGCAGATAAAGGAGCATCTGCAGAATGCGCTTGCCACAGGGAAGATTTCTCATGCGTATATCATCAATGGGGAAAAATCTTCCGGAAAGGAATTTATCGCCAGGGTGTTCGCCATGGCGCTGCAGTGTGAAAGGGGGGAGACAGAGCCCTGTCAGGAATGCCGTTCCTGCAAGCAGGCCCTGTCGAACAATCATCCGGACATCATCCAGCTTGTCCACGAGAAACCGGGCACTATCAGCGTGGACGATATCCGCTCCCAGGTGAACAACGATATAGCTGTGAAACCCTACAGCAGCGCCTACAAGGTGTATATCATAAACGAGGCGGAGAAGATGACGGTCCAGGCCCAGAACGCCATTCTGAAGACTTTGGAGGAGCCGCCGGAGTATGCGGTCATCCTGCTGCTGACATCCAATGTGAACAGCCTGTTGTCCACGATTCTCAGCCGCTGTGTGGTTCTGAACATGAAGCCGGTGGGGGATCAGCTGGTAAAGGAATATCTGTGCAGCAAGCTCCAGGTGCCGGACTACAGGGCGGAGGTATGCGCGGCGTTCGCCAGGGGAAATGTGGGCAAGGCCAAGATGCTGGCAACCAGCGAGGAGTTCGAGAACATAAAGGCGGAAGCGCTGGCGTTGCTGAAATACATACAGGATATGGATCTGGCTGAAATCATGACCGCTGTGAAGAAGATTACGGAGTACAAGCTGGAAATCAAGGATTATCTGGATATCTGCGCAATCTGGTATCGGGACGCGCTGATGTTCAAGGCCACCAGCGATATGAATCACCTGATTTTCAGGGAAGAGATACAGGCGCTGCGCCGGACTGCCCAGCGCAGCAGCTACGAGGGCATCGAGAATATCATAAAGGCGCTGGATACCGCGAAGCAGCGGCTGGATGCCAATGTGAATTTTGAACTGGTCATGGAGCTTTTGATGCTGGCCATTCAGGAGAATAGTTGAATGGAAAATCAAATTCCATTATTAACTATGGTTTTTTGCGGCGGAATGTGTTAAAATAGCACTGCATTCGATGATGAAAGGGCATATTTTGCCGCAGTGAGGTGGATAGATGGTTAGAGTAATAGGCGTAAGGTTTCGGACGGCGGGTAAGATTTATTTCTTCGATCCGCTGGGATTTGAGATAAAAAAGGGCGACCACGTCATCGTGGAGACTGCCAGGGGAATCGAGTTCGGCACGGTGATGGCGGGAATCATGGAGGTGGAGGAGGAAAAGGTAGTGCAGCCTCTGAAACCGGTAATCCGCATCGCGAACCAGCGGGATGTGGAGCAGGAGGCTGACAACCGGGACAAGGAAAAGCAGGCTTTCAAGATATGTCTGGAGAAGATTCGCGAGCACGGACTGGAGATGAAGCTGATAGACGCGGAGTATACCTTTGACAATAATAAGGTGCTATTCTACTTCACCGCTGACGGACGGATTGATTTCCGTGAATTGGTAAAGGACTTGGCCAGCATCTTCAAGACCAGGATTGAGCTGCGCCAGATAGGCGTCCGGGATGAGACGAAGATTGTGGGGGGCATCGGTATCTGCGGCCGTCCGCTGTGCTGCCACAGTTATCTGGCGGACTTTGTGCCCGTGTCCATCAAGATGGCGAAAGAGCAGAATCTGTCCCTGAATCCGGCCAAGATATCCGGCGTATGCGGCAGACTCATGTGCTGTCTGAAAAACGAGGAGGAGACCTACGAGGAGCTGAACAGGAGGCTTCCCGGCATCGGGGATTCCGTGACTACCGAGGAGGGCCAGAAAGGCACGGTGCAGAGCGTCAATGTGCTGCGCCAGCTGGTGAAAGTGGTCATAGACGCGGAGGATGAAAAGGAAATCAAAGAGTACCCTGTGGAAAAGCTGCATTTCAGACGCAGGCACAGCAAGAAAGAGAAAATGGAGCTGTCCAAGGAAGAGCTTCAGGAGCTGGAGCGCCTGGAAGAGGAAGAGTGGCAGAGGCAGGAGCAGGAGCTGGCAAATAAAGCGGAGGAAGCCCAGCGTCAGAACGCCAGGAACAGGCAGGGAAACCGCAGGCAGCCCGGGCAGCATTCCAATGAGGAGCACAGGCCCCAGAAGCCGGAAGCAGGCCGCAGGCCAAACGGTCCGCGGGCTGAGGGCGGTCAGAGACCTCAGGGACAAAGGAACGGAACGCCCAGGCAGAACGGCAGACATCCCGAGGAGGATTCAAGGCAGGCGCAGCATCACGACAGGACCCCCCAGCAGACAGAGGGATCGTCCGGGGGACAGGGGGCAGGCCAGCATCCCGGTAATCGGCGCCGTCATGACAACCGCAGGCGCCAGGACAGAAACCGCCAGAATGGCCAGAACCAGGAAAACCATGACAGCAATCAAAATGGAAAGAACCGTTATGACAACAGAAACAGGCATGAGGCAAGACACGCAGAGGGACAGGCAGGACCGGGAGACGGTCAGGCTTAAGAGTGGCGAGCGTGTGGACGAGCTGGAGCGGAACGGCTACCGCATCATCCAGAATCCGAAGAAATTCTGTTTTGGAATGGACGCGGTGCTGCTGACAGGTTTTGCCCGGGCCAGGGAGTCGGACAGACTGCTGGATTTGGGCACCGGGACGGGGATTATTCCGCTGCTGATGGAGGCGAAGTATCATTGCGCGCATCTGACAGGGCTGGAGATTCAGGCTGACAGCGCGGATATGGCGGCCAGAAGCGTGGAAATGAACGGTCTATCGGACAAAATAGACATTATCACAGGAGATATCAGAGAAGCAGACCATATATTCTTGTCTGCTTCTTTTGACTGTATCACATGCAATCCGCCCTATATGATAGGGCGGCACGGCATTGCCAACCCGGATGCTCCGAAAGCCATAGCACGGCATGAGATTCTCTGCACCTTTGAGGATGTGGCCAGGCAGACGGAGAAGCTTTTAAAGCCCGGGGGACATTTTTTCCTGGTGCACAGACCTTTCAGGCTGGCGGAAATCATGACGGCGCTGGCGGGGCATAAGCTGGAGCCGAAACGGATGCAGCTGGTGTATCCTTACGCGGACAGAGAGCCCAACATGGTGCTGCTGGAGGCGGTGCGCGGGGGAAAGCCACGGATGACGGTGGAGAAGCCGCTGATAGTATTCCGGGAGCCGGGGGTCTATATGCCGGAGATTAAGGAGATTTATGGGTACTGAGGCAAGGACGGAAGAAAGCAAGATGCAGGCCGTGATGGAAGTTCGGGAGGGTATGGCAAAGAGACATTACAGAGCCGGGAGGAGGAACGATGGCGGGAACATTATATTTGTGTGCCACACCGATTGGGAACCTGCGGGACATGACGCCGCGGGTCGTCGAGACCCTGCAGTCAGTGGACGTAATTGCGGCTGAAGATACACGCAACAGTATTAAACTGCTGAACCATTTCCACATCCATACGCCCATGACCAGCTATCACGAATACAATAAGGTGGAAAAGGCAAAGCAGCTGGTGGGAAAGCTGCTGGCCGGGCAGGACATCGCGCTGATTACGGACGCGGGCACTCCGGCCATTTCGGATCCCGGGGAGGTATTGGTGCGGATGTGCCATGAAAGCAATGTGCCGGTGACCAGCCTGCCGGGGCCTTCTGCCTGTATCGCGGCGCTGGCTTTGTCCGGGCTGTCCACCAGACGGTTCTGTTTTGAGGGCTTTCTGCCCAGAGATAAAAAGGAGCGGCGGGCTATCCTGGGAGAACTTGCGGGGGAGAGCCGCACTGTGGTTCTGTACGAGGCCCCCCATCATCTGAGGGGTACGCTGGAGGAACTGCTGGAGAGCCTGGGGGACAGGCGGATTACTCTTTGCAGGGAACTGACCAAAAAATACGAGACCGTGCTGCCTGCCACCCTTTCCCAGGCGCTGGCTGTCTGTGAAAAGGAAGAGCCGAGAGGGGAGTATGTGCTGGTGGTGGAGGGAAAGAGCGTTCAGGAGCTGCGGCAGGAGGAAATCGCTTCCTGGGAGGCTGTGTCCATAGAGGAGCATATGGCCTATTATGAGGGACAGGGCATGGACAGCAAGACGGCCATGAAGCAGGTGGCCAGGGACAGGGGCGTGGGAAAGCGGGAAATTTACGCCCGCCTGCATCAGGAAGACAGAGGCTGAAATCAGAAACGGAAATGGATGTTCGGAACCGGAGCGGAAATGGAACAGGAGCAGAAACATGGCGGCGAACAATTGTGACACATGTGTCAATTATGTGTATGATGAGGACTATGATTATTACTATTGCCTGGTGAATCTGGACGAGGACGAGATGTATCGGTTCCTGTCGGGAAACCAGAGGGAATGTCCTTATTACAGGCTGGATGATGAATATGGCGTGGTAAGGCATCAGCTGTGAAAATCACGAAAACGGCAGATATGGGGAAAAATGGACAAAAAACCAGAAATCGACAATAGTGTCGGTTTCTGGTTTTCGACATTTTCCGGTATATATTTTTTTCGGCGGACAATAATAAGCTTGTGTCCACGCGGCGGAAAGCTGACGATAGATTTTCTGCCCCGGGATACAGCGCATTAGCTTAAAATGTCGGATACAGGTTTTCAGGCGGCAGGCGTTCCGTGAAGGGACCTCCGCCGCCGGGAGTAGGAGGTTAAGGAAATGAGCAATATTTCAGAACTGGATTTGCAGAATCTGCGTCATCTCATAGGCGGATTCGACACCACCCATTGCAAGATGCAGGCTTACGCCAAAGAGGCGGAGGATCCCCAGATCAGGCAGTTTTTTGAAAAAGGCGCCAGATCCGCCATGGACAATAAGCAGCAGCTGATGAAGTTTTTGAACTGACCCACGAAGTTGAACGAATTCCAGAATGAGAGGTAGAGAGATGCAGGAAAAGACAATGGTAGCAGATACACTGGCAGGCATCAACGGGGAGCTTACCCGCTACGCAGGCATGATCGCGCAGTCTGAGAACAAGGAGCTGAAGCAGACCCTGAAGCAGATCCGCAACGCCTGTGAGCAGTCCCAGGAGGAGCTTTACCAGTTAGCCAGGGAGAAGTCCTATTATGTGCCCGCCAGCAAGGCGACAGCGGAAGAGGTGGCTCATGTGAAGAGCCTGTTCACACAGGGAACTCTGTAAGAGAATCGGCAAGGCAAGAATCATGAAATGAGGGAAAGGCGCTCACCAGACGGATGGGTCTGGGGCGCTTTTTCCTTTTTGCCGCTCTCCCTGTGAAAATCGGGTGCTATTTCGAATATTCCCATGCATATGCTGATAGAGAGGATGACCAGACAAGAAAAGCGGTGTGGGAAATGTTGAATGGAATATGGGCGGGCATGATACTGCTTGCGGTGATTTACGGAGCGGCCACGGGCCATATGGCGGAGGTGACGAATGCGGCGCTGGACAGTGCGGGAGAGGCGATTTCCCTCTGTTTCACCATGGCCGGGGTGGTGGCGCTGTGGATGGGGCTGATGGAGATAGCGGGGAAAGCGGGGCTGGTGGAGAAGCTGACGGTGGGAATCCGGCCTTTTTTGAGATTCCTGTTCCCGAGGATTCCCGAGGGGCATCCTGCCCAGGGGTACATAGCCACGAATATCATAGCCAATGTGCTGGGACTGGGCTGGGCCTGCACGCCGGCGGGATTAAAGGCCATGGAGGAGCTGGCGAAGCTGGAGACGGAGCGGGGGAACCCGGAGTATCTGGAGACTGAGAGGGGACGCAGGCGAGAAGAGGCGTATGTGGGCAGCCCGGGAAAGAGCGGGGACAGGCGTGCCAGCAGTGAGATGTGCATTTTCCTGATTCTCAATATTTCCTCTCTACAGCTGATTCCTGTGAATATGATTGCTTACAGAAGCCAGTATGGCAGCGCCAATCCGACGGCAATCATTGCCCCGGCCATTGTGGCTACGCTGGTGAGCACTTTGGTGGCAATCGTGTATTGTAAAATCAAGGATCATTCCGCTGGATCCGGCGTGGGTGGAAACGTGGGTTTCCACAGAGCTGACACATCTGTCGGAATATCATCGATAAGACGAAGGGGCAGGGGAGGAAAAGCGGTATGAACGCATTGGCTCATCTTTCGGACATTGTTATTCCTATCCTAATCTTTTTTATCGTTGGCTATGGCTTTGCCTCCAAAGTGAAAGTATATGAGACTTTTCTGAAGGGCGCAAAGGACGGACTGAAGATTGTGGCGGATATTGTCCCTACGCTTATCGGTCTGTTGGTGGCGGTAGGGATGCTGCGGGCATCGGGCTTTTTCGAGATGCTGGGGACGCTGCTCGGCCCTGCGGCGGCAGCGTTTGGTCTGCCCGCTCAGCTGCTGCCGCTGCTGGTGGTGAAGCTGTTTTCTTCTTCCGCTGCCACAGGGCTGGTGCTGGACGTGTTCCGCACTTCCGGGCCGGACTCCTACGCGGGGATGCTGACTTCCATCCTTATGAGCTGCACGGAGACAGTGTTCTACACCATGAGTGTATACTTTCTGGCGGCAAAGGTGACGAAGACAAGGTTTACCCTGACGGGGGCACTGCTGGCCACCCTGGCGGGGACGGTGATGAGCGTGGTGCTGGCCAGGTGGATGGCATAATGCCGCTCTGCCTTTCATATGTTCCCGCAGAGGGGAGCCTTTTATGCCGTTTCATGCCGAGGTCAGGGGTGCCGGGGCCGGTTCAGGAACGGGGCCCGCTATACGCTGTCTCGCCCGGACCGCTGCCGCATCTGGCAGAGCGTTGCGCAAGGGTATCCGAATGCGGAGTTGAGCTGGAGAATGGTATGCGGACGATTCGCATCACAGCCCGGTGTGTCCCCAGTCATGGGCTCCATAGCCTTCGCTGATATTGACCCAGCCCCTGTAACAGGCTGCTGCCGCCAGCTCAGGGTCGAATTCCAGGGGATCGATGCCGACCTCGGCGCGGTACTCGTTGACTTTCTCAAATTCTTTGGCCTGTATCTTTACGCCGAGCTGCAGCGGATAGCTTTTGCCCGATGTGGCGATGCCTTTCTGGGAATCCTGGTTCAGCATCCAGTAGAAATAATAGCACTCATAGTGGTCACCGAAAGCGTCGCGCAGCGCTTTTTTGCAGTTCTTCTGATAGGCGGCCACGTTGAAGGCACTGTTTCCCTGGCGGCCTTCGTGGATACCCACGGTCTGGAAATGCTCCAGCAGAAGCTCTTCGTCATATTGGTACAGAAACGCAAGAGCCGGGAAGGATTCCATATAGAAATCCGCATCGAACACCAGAGACCAGTCGGCTTCTTCGATATAGGCATCGTACAGCTCGCCGTAGTCCCACTCCACATCGTAGGTCTTCCCCTTGATACGCCTGCCCCGATTCGGTACCAATGCGTATTTCTCCGGGGAGATATCCCCTCGGACGGTCATTATGAAGTTCATGTCAAGGTGCGTGCCTTACAAGGAATAGTATAGCAGGCTCCCGACGTGAACTCGTAATTATTACGGAAAAACATATTTCCCATGGAGCATATCTAAAGAACTGCCGCAAGGTAAAGCTGCGGCAGTCCCTTGCTGATTGTTCAGGATGCTATTTTCAGCAGTCCCGCCGGCCAGGGATGACGCGCGGTCATTTCGTATAGCCCAGGTTCCTGCGGTACCGATTGGATACATATTCCAGGTTATTCAGATAATGCAGCAATTCCTCCTGAAGCGGTCTTTCGTAGATCTGAATGACCAGGTAAGCCTTTTCGTGATCCTCCAAAAAGCGTTCCGCCATTCCTTCCATCAGATACCATGCAAAAGACATTCCGTTCTCGGCTGCTTTCGCCTGATACCAGCTGATTTCTTTCCTTCCCAGCACAGCCAGACGCATCACCCCTGCTTCGTCTGTTTCTGCCTGGCAGTGGACGAGTTCTCCCTCTTTCAGTACAATCAGCTCCTTTACGAATCTGTCTTCTCTATTCTCCTTGTCCGTTGATTGGGCGGCCGCCTCCTTTTCTGCCAGCGCCAGCTCCGCCATTTCTGCCAGGGCATCCTCATAGAGATTGCAAAAACGTTGATCTCCCTGACGGAAGACTTTCAGCTCCAGCATTCCCAGATACTCCCGCGCAGCCTCTTCGCTTACAAAACGGCGGCACTTTGCGCCTTTTTCCCGCGCAGCGGCAAAGGCTTTCTGAAGATTCCCGAAAATCTGAGGATTTTCCGCATCTTTCACAGCATAGAGATATTGCCCGGAATTCCAGATTCTTTTCCTGCCAGACAGCCCCGTCCGTCTCGGCATGCACCCGGTCGAACAAAAACTTCTCAGTGACAGATTCCGCAGATCCTGTTTTATATACTGCATCCGCGATGGATTCCTCAAGGAAGGTCTTGATCTCCGCATAGTTCCTTATCTTTCCGCTCATCATCAGGCTCAATGTCCTGGCTGCCCTTTCGGAGATCCGGTCTTTCAGGCCCTTCTTCTCCAATAGGTCAAGCAGGAACCTCTGCCGTTCCTCCAGGGTAGGATAGGGGACATGAATCCTGGCGCTGAATCTTCTGGTCACTGCAGGATCGAGATCCTCCAGAGAATAGTTGGTGGCGGCCACCACATAAACCCCATTATTATCTGTCTCCAGGCCATCCATTTCCTTCAGGAATTTATCCAAAACGGTTTCCTGATAACTTGTCATCCCATAACTGCCTCTGTCTTTGGAAATGGCGTCAAACTCGTCAATAAAGAAGATGCAGGGACTTCTCCGCCGTGCCGTCCGAAACATTTCTTCCATTTTGAGAACACCATCTCCGCTCAGGAAATCTGCTCCCACTGCGGAGATGAACGAGGCATTGGCCTCAAAGGCCATGGCCTTGGCGAACATGGTCTTGCCCATGCCCGGTGCGCCGTACATCAATATGCCCGTCATCAGCTTCGCTTCGGCATTCCGGTATTTCTCAGGATTTCTGATATTATCGATACAGCGCTCCGCCGCCTCTTTCACCAGCGCATTGCCGAAGATATCCTTCACCCGCACCTGGGGCCTCTCCGCCAGCAGATATTTTCTGTTCTGCCGCCTGGATTCGGCATCCTCTTCCTCCGCCGACTCTACCCGCAGATCGGTAAAGCGGATCTCCAGTTCCCCGGGCTCTTTCTCGGCATATTCGTAAACTGCATCACAGGCAAGCCTTTTTCTTTCCCGGGCAAGCTCCCCCGCCATTTTCACAAAGTGCTGCCTGGCAAAAATTGCCGTCAGATCCTCCCTGTCCAGCGCCAGGCCCTCCGGATTGCTCTCATCCATCGGATCGCTCTGCGGCTTATACAGCGTGCCCCGCACGAAATCCGTAACGCCAAGCGACAGAAACGGAGCCTTGTCCTCCACAGCCCCTCTGTCCACAACGATTATGGGGATATCCGGTTTTGCTTCCGCCGCAGCCTTCAGGCACTTATAGCCTTCTGATGTTTTGAAATTCTTAGAATCTTTTCCCAAATCTATCAGGATTGCGTCATATCTGTCCTCCCTCCTGCTTCGATTTCTGCCTGCTCCGCCAGGTCACAGTCCGCCATCAGTCCCAGTTCTTTCAGCCCCTTCTCCGGAAGGAAACCGCTGCGCAGACGGGCAGTCTCGCCTGTATACAGCCCTATGCCCTCTTCCGCGTATAGAAGGATCCGCAGCCGCTCCGTCATCTCGAAATATTTCCGGACATTCTCTGTTACATCTACTGAGACGGATGCCTTCTTTAATTCCCCCAGCTTTCCAGGACAGCGTCTTCCCATATATTCCACGGCTTTCAGGAAATGATCTTCCACCGTCTTCCGGACATTTGCGCTGATGAATCTGGCATCGATCCTATCCCCCTTGCTCAAAAGATAAAGCTTGGACAGTTTATCATCATAGACAAGATCAAAATGCAGATTATCCCGGTTCCTGCATATCTGTGCGGCGGCCTCGTTCACGGAATTCTCAAAGATAGCCGACATATTGAAATAGTCCAGGTGGTTGAACATGACGATTGTCCCGGACATCCACCTCCCTGTTGTCTCCCGTATATCGGTATTCGCCGCTGCTGTCCTTCCTGAATTCCACATCCTGCATGTCCCTGCACTGCCAAAAGCTGAGCCGCCGGGCGCCGCCCTCATAGGCCTGATAGATTCTGTTTTTGCCCAGCAGGACCCCTTCGTCCAGCATGGAATGGAAGACAATCTTTTCGTCGCGGATTTCTCTGACAGTGGCCTTGTGCTCTTTACAGCAATACAAGAGCGAAAGGATGACTTCTGCCTCATCACAGCAGACGAAAAAGTCTTCTTTATCCTCCCCTTCATGTATCCGGAATCTGTCATCCGCCGTTTTGCGCTGGTGGAACGCCCTTATCCAGTCCATCGCATCCTCATAAAATGCCCTGAAGTCCCCGGCCACTTCCATATGGACCGAAGAGCTTGTGATTCAGCTCCTCCTCAATCCGCAGATATTCCTCACCGGAGATGTGGGCCGAAAGCTCCGCGCACAGCGCTCTCTCCCTCCGTTCCAGCTCCGGAGGTCTGTCCCCGCCCCTGCGGGCATATAGCGTGTCTGATAAGCAGCGTTCCATAGCAATCCCTCCTTCTTCCGGCCGCACCGGCCGTTGTTTTCCGGGGTGCGCGCCTTACTGAAATCAAATATAGCAGATACGCATATGCAGCTTCGTAATAATTACGGCCTTCCCAATGCAGGTTCCTCCGGCCGGGAAAGGCGCTGTACCACCGGGGTGAACAGCCTGTAGATGGTACATGGGAGAGAAGGAAGAAGCGCGTAGCAAAACAAAATAATGTGCTGCGCGGATTCCACTAATTCCTGGCTGTTAGTATTATCTGGGTATACTATAAGCACTGGAGGGATTCTATGGAACAGAAGACATTGGGCGGGCGCATCCGGGAGGAGCGGCTGAAGCTGAATCTGACACAGGAGAAGCTGGCGGAGGACGTGAACCTTTCCATGGCATATATCGGACAGGTCGAGCGCGGCGAGCGCAGCCTGACCCTGGATAACCTGGTGGCGGTGGCGAACCGGCTCGGTGGATTACCTGCTTTCGGATTCCATCACCGCGAAGGACGATACGGAATATCTGCTATTAAGGCAGTTGTTGAATGGCAGGTCGAAAGAGGAGAGGGCGCTGGCAGTCAATATGGTGAAGCTCATGTTCGGCTATCTGGATAGAAACCTGTGATTCCCGGCTTTGCTTTTGGTCCAGGGGCTGTCGGGAGATAGTTATATTTCCATGACAGACCCGTAGTCTTTTGCCGGGGAAATGTCAGAATGCTTTTTCCGCCAGTTCCCGCGTCTGATAGAAGGAAGACGCTGCCTGGGGGCTTACTTCCATCTCCTCCAGATTGTCGAAGGCCCAGCGGAACTCATCCGGAATATCGGCGGGCGACTCCTCGTTGAGGTTCTTGACTGCCCGGCGCGGGCTGCCGGTTCCGGTCAGGCAGTACCGCTTGAAGTCCCTCAGGACGTCCAGGCAGCTTTTCCCCTGGTTCTCATGAAAGGTAGGCTGCAGCCGGAACGCCCCTCCCATGTCCCCGGGGAACTTCTCCCGATGCCCTTCGTCCAGGCGCAGATAGTCGAAGCAGTAACAGCCCTCCGCCTCCTGGTAAGCCATCTTCAGCTCCGGTTCCGCGTCCTCATATGCTTCCCTGTAGTTCTCCTTCCCCGCCAGGAAGAAGATGCAGCCGCTTCCCAGGTGCATGGCCAGCGGTATGTAGAGGTACCTTTCGCCGCTCTGTTCCAGGCTCTCCCGAAGCTTTTCCGCCTGGGACAGCCCCAGCACGCAGAACCCCTGGCCGTCCATATGCCAGTCCCCGCAGTTCTCCTGGCCGCTTAAGTCTTTTTTGTAGAAGTCATAGCCCTCCTCGCTGTCACAGTATGCCTCGAAGAGCCGCAGGGAAAAGTCCTGCTTCCGGGGTTCCCTGGGCGATTTGTCTGCCTTGCCCCGTCCCCCCAGAGGATATCCGCTGTCCTGCAGCCAGGTCTTGATTTTGATGTGGAGTGCCATCCGCTCCAGACGGGCAGTCAGCCAGGGCAGATAGTCCTTTTTGATTACCACGCCGTTCCTGTTCTTCGAACATTTCAGATCGTGCAGCCGGGCGGCGATTTGGGTTCCTCCGGTATCCCGCTCCTGCCGGATCAGCCTTGCCGCCTCCGCCAGCTTCTTTTCCACATTCGCCTTGACGTTCAGGTCTTCGCTGTCCTTGCCCTTCTGCCGGTTCTCAGGGTTCTCCGTGTTCTCCGCGTTTTCCGCAGCGTTCCCATTTCCCGTATTCCGGATGCCCGCAACGCCTGTCCGCAGCAGCAGTCCTCTCAGCCATAGATGGGCATCCGCTATGCTGTTGTCCTTATAATAGATATCCCGCACCGCCAGATATTCCACCAGCCAGAAGTAATATTCCGTGTCGGTGATTAGCCCGGCCAGGTAAGCGGCATCTCTCAGCCAAAGCTCCTCCCAGAAGTCCCGGCGCTCCTTCCGGCCCTTCTCCGGAACCTCTTTTATCAGCAGCTCTCTGGCCCAGGCCGGATGCTCCTTCATGGCCGCTGCCAGCCGCTCCTTGATGCAGGCCTGGTCAGACGGCTTTAAGGGGTGCTTTGCCAAAAGCCAGGGGTAATCCCAGCTCCCCGGCCGGCTGTTTTGGCAGACCGGAGCCATATAGTTCTCCAGCAGGGCGGAAGTTTTGGGGCCATGCTTGGTACCATGTTCAGCGCCATGTCCAGTGTCATGCCCGACGGCATGCTCCGAAAGCGACCGGTCAAGGCGCTTCAGCAGCCCGGAGACGCTGTCTGCCCAAAAGGCCCTGTAGAGGAAGGACTTCTCCCGTTTGTCTTCATATCTGCACTGGTAATCGTAGATGATATCGCTGTAGAAGGACTCGCGGATTCCGCTCACTGATTCTCCCATTGCAGCCTCCTTTCATAGCTGTCTGCCTGCCGGCAGGGGCCGTCGTAGACGCTGCCGTACACGTCCAGCGTCTTGTCCGTATCCGTCAGGGGGGAGAGGTTCCGTTCGGCCAGATACAGGTTCACGATTTCCTCCAGCTCCTGGTAAAAGCCTCGCAGGACATCCGGCCTGGCTTTCCCAAAGAGGGCCGCAAACCGTCCGCAGGCTTCAAAATACTCATCCTGGCAGGCAAAGGTCAGGGCAAGGGCCGCCAGATAGTCCGCTCTTTCATACTCCTCTGCCAACTGGTCCATCCGGGCGGCTTCAAATTCGGCCTTGCTTTCGAAATCAGGGAAGGGATATGGGTCGTCGTCATAATCCTCATAGGCATCATAATCATAATCGTCCTCATAATCAAAATCGTCCTCATAGTCATCGCTGTCCTCATGGTCCTCATAGCCGCCGGCGCTGTCCGTGCCGCTGCAGCCCTCCGTATCGGTCATCCCGTCCTCGCTGCGGCTGTCCTCTGCCGGTGCCGCATCCTCCGCCCGGACTGCCGCTTTCAAAGGAGCTGCCCCTTCAGCACGGACGGTTCCCCTTCCCGCAGCTGTCTCTTCGTTCGGGCCAGCCTCTTTGTCCAGGCTGGCTTCTTTAGCCAGGTCTGTCTCTTTAGTCAGGTCTGTCTCTTTGCCCGGGTCTGCCTCTTTGTCCAGGTCTGTCTCTTTGCCCGGGTCTGTCTCTTTCGCCAAGGCTGCCTCCGCAGCCTTTCCGCTCCGGAAGAAGCCCGCAGAGTGTTTGATGTAGAGGCGCTTCATGCTGCCCTCGTTCGTCAGGAAAGCGAGATGATCCCGGGGCAGACTCCATTGGGGGCTCAGGGTGCTGTTGGAGATGGTTCCCTGGGGATCCGCAAGGGTCTTATAGAGATGGAAGCCGAAATGGAGATCAAAGCCCTCATAGAGCTCGTTTTTTTTGCTCCCGTCCGATTTGGCCATGACGCACCAGCTTCCGGAGAGACGCCTGGCCTGTTCCAGCAGAAAGGCAAAATCCGTCCGCTCCCTGGACACAGGGCCATAAGGATAGGCTTTTGCATACGCTCCCTCGCACAGGCTGCACCGCATGACCAGGTAGAGGTAGAGGCCATACAGCTCCCGCCTCTCCCGGATATAGGGCTCTGCCAGGCTTTCTCCGGTGTCCGGATTCTTGTCCGTGTTCTTCCGCAGAGTCTCTGCCCAATGCCCCACAAGCTCCTTCACCAGGCTGCAGAGCTTCTCCTGGCTGAAACTCCCCTTCCCGTCCGTGATCTCCTGCCGGAAGGAGTATCCGTGCCCCTTCATGTGGCTTAATAGCCTGTCCGTCACTTCCTGGATGCACGCCAGATTCTTTCGATAGTCTTCCCCTTGTCCGCAAAATGATTTCGTGAATGTTATCATGCTTTTTTCACCTTTCCTTTCTCAAAATCTGCAGAATTCACTGTGGTGGATTCACTATAACAGATAAGGGCCTTCATGTCTGTAAATTATACGGCCGCGGGCACTGCCCGCGGCCAATGCCCATAACGAATACCCGCAGCTAATAACGGAAGCCTATGGGCGCGGATTTTTTTGCCTCCTGTATTTCCGGTATGGCCTGCATATTGTCCGGCAGGGAGAAATCCTCTTCCGCAAGGATGAAATCCTTTTCCGCGCCGTCGTCGGCTTCCGCCCCTTCCCCGTAGACCCGCAAGGCATAGCCCAGGATTGCGTTTTCCACCAGATTCCTGCAGAAACGCCCGTTCCCTGTGTCGGAACGCTGCTTCGCCTCCCCGCAGAGGGAGACCGCCTTTTCCAGCGCCCGGGGACAGAGGGAGAAGCCTCGCTTCTGCGCCTCCAGGCTGACGATCTGTGCCATCTCGCCGACGGAGTAGTCGGGGAAGCTGATGCGGAAGGGGACGCGGGACTGCAGGCCCGGATTCATGGAAAAAAAGGATTCCATCTTATCCGGGTAACCGGCGAAGACCACGACTGTATCGCCGCGGCTGTTCTCCATCTCCTGTACGATGGTGTTGATGGCCTCATAGCCGAAGTCCCTGGGGGAGTCCGATGCGAGGGAATAGGCCTCGTCGATGAACAGGAGTTTCCCCCTGGCCCTCTCGAACACGGACTTCACATTGATGGCGGTCTGGCCGATATAGCCGGCTACCAGATCCGCCCGGCCGGTCTCCACAATCTGGCTGCTGGAAAGGATTCCGATCTCCTGGAAGATTCCGGCCAGGATTCTGGCCACGGTGGTCTTCGCCGTACCGGGGTTCCCCACGAACTCCATGTTCAGCGCCACCGGGACGGACGCCTTGCCCAGGGTCTCCATGTCTTTCTTCATCCTGGCGAACGCCGCTATTTTCCTGACCTGCTCCTTCACGTCCTTCAGGCCTATCAGTTGTGCCAGCATGTGGGAGCTGCTGGGAGGCTGCTGGTCGCCCTGAAGGGCCAGGCCCATTGACGCAAGCTTATTTATGACTTCCTCCAGGCTTCTCGATCCAAGGTTCCGGATCTCTGCGAGGTCCTCCCGGCTCATTTTCCGGAGTTCACCCACGGTGTTGATTCCGGCCTGTCTCAGACAGGTATAGGAACGTATGCTCAGTTCCAGCTCATCGATGGTGAGATCGTCAAGCTCCCGGTCCCTGTCAGGGTCCTTCCCGCCGTCGGATTTCTCTCCGGATTCAGGCTGGCTGTGGGCTGCTGGATTCTCCGGATCGTATTCCTCCGGATCGTATTCCTCCGGATCGTATTCCTCCGGATCGTATTCCTCCGGATCGTCGTAACCATAGGCTGCGTCCGGATCATCTTCATTCTCCCAACGGAATCTGTAAGCAGAATCCTCGGAATCTATGGAGGAATCCTCAAGGATAACGACCTCCAGCAGCCTTTTCATGCTTTCCATCAGGCACTTTGCCGGAATCCTGAAATCCGTATTTCCGTCTGCCATGGCTGCCTCCATCAGGACAGTATCCGGAAATGCCAGGGAAAGCATGGCGCGCATCCGGAGGGTCATCTCTTCCGCCAGGCTGAACAGTATCATGCCCTGGCCGTCATGACCGGTCTCTGCCGTAATCCGGATGATTCCTCCGGATTCCTTCACAGCCCTGACCACATCCCGGAGATAATCCGTATCCTCAGAGGGCAGATGCTGGTTCCCGAATGCCTGGAGCTCATCGGAAATCCCCGGCACATGCCGCAGGACATATATCTTGCGGAAATCCTTGGGCAGATTCTCAAAGGAATCCGCCTTCTCCGCTTCGGCGTCCGCACATTTCTGAAAAATCCACCCAAAGTCATCGGATGTCATATTGACGTCCTGGCTTGAGAACGCAAATGTACGGAGGTTTCCTTCTTTATCAGAATTCATCTGCCATCCGAGGAACCCGTTCTCCGGAAGCAGCGATGCTGTCCGCACGAATCGCCCCACTGCCCTGGAAGTCCTTTCTGACAGATAATAACCGTTGCAGGCCTCTGCGGCCAAAGGTGTGATATTCGCGATTTCTTTGTTTTCCTGGTTCCATATATAGTCTGACATAGGCTGTGCCGCTCCTTTCATCATACAAAGAAATTGATAAGTTTCAGTGCCGCAGGATGAGCTGCGGCGTATGGCATAATTTGTAGTGCAATTTGCGCCGCAGTCCCAGCGGTTTATCCTTGGCACGCTCACTGCGGGATCATGTCAGGAACTGCCTGCAGGCGGTTCCTTATGATGTTCATGATCTTGCAGGTCATGGCGGCGCTTCCCTGACCGACAGAGACTGCGGTTAAGTTGTCAAGGAGCGGGTGTTCCCCTGTGGGAAAATGTCGGCACAACAAAAAAGCCGATGTACAGTACCTTCGAGAGGGCAGAGTACCCCCCTGGGATACTCTTTCTGCACTCTTCCATATACTGTTACATCAGCTTGTCTATCAAACTATATATGACTTGCCGTGTGAAATGATATAAATTCACACGAGAGATATTATATCAGGTGTTCGTGTGGGTGTCAATAGAAAATTTCAGACCGGATTCTATAAGGGGCTATTCAAAGACTGACATCCAGCAGCTCCACCCTTGGCGCTCTGGCAGCGATGGCCTGCCTGCGGTCATAGGTAAGGGGCCGCCCCTGCAGGTCGCTTACAAAGCCTCCGGCCTCCTCCACAATCAGGGCTCCGGCGGCGTAGTCCCAAGGCGACAGTGCCAACTCAAAGAAGAATTCAGCTCTGCCGCATGCTACCATGCACAGATCAATAGCGGCAGAACCGCTTCTGCGCAGGTCCTCCGCCCGGGACATATAGCGGTAGGCTACCTCGAAGGATTTCCGGGTCAGCGCCTCATTGTAGGGAGCTGTGCCGAACAGAATTAGGCTTTCCGCCAGCGTCCTGTCCGAAGTGTGAATCCTCTCGCCGTTCAGATACGCGCCCTTTCCTTTCAAGGCACAAAAGGTCTCCTGCTGATAGGGGTTATGCACTACCCCCAGGATAGGAGAACCGTCCAGCGCCAGCGCTACGCTGATGCAGCTGGCATGATAATTTCTGGTAAAATTGGCGGTGCCGTCGATGGGATCCACGATAAAGGCATAGCCCTTTGAAATATCCGTATGGTCCATCTGGTCCTCCTCCCCCAGAAATACGGCATCCGGAATCAGCCCCAGCAGGCGGGTCTGCAGGATTGCCTGTACTCTGGAATCGTAGTCTGTCACGAAGTTTCCCCTGCCGGCCTTCTGGTGGATTTTCCGTTCCATATCAGTGGCATTCAACAGGATGCCCTCACAGTCCCTGACGATATCTATGATTTTCTGAAGCAGATTTTCTTCCTGCATGATTGCCCTCCATCTTTGACTTATCGGAATCTATTGCAATTATAACTATTTTCTCCAACTTCTGCAAGGGCTTCGTCATAATGATTGACTTTTCGGGCAGATTCACTATAATGTGTTTAGTGGGGAAAATCGGAAAGCATATCACGAGGGCGGAAATCAATGGGGAAAGTAAGGCAACTGGGGAGGCTGGTGAATCAGAACCGAAAGGCGCTGGCAGAATTTGAAATCGTTTTCAAGCTGCTGACGTTTCTGGTGGCCGTGCCGCTGTTCTCAGGAGGCGTCCGTCTGACGATGAAGATGACAGGATACAGGTATCTGACAGTGGAGAATATCCTGTTTTTTGTTATCCACCCGGTGACGATTGTGTCATTTCTTGCGCTGCTATTGCTTATGACCGCATATACCATGTTCGATATCGCCACGGTAATCATCATACTGGATCAGTCCTGCCAGAACCGAAAAGTACGCCTGCCGGACGTGGTTCGGCTGTCTGGCCGCAAATGTGCGGGAATGCTGCATCTTAAGAGCCTTTCGCTGACATTCTTTACCCTGTTTTTGATTCCGTTCCTGAACCTGGGGCTGGCCTCCGGGGTAATCTCTACCATTCAGGTGCCGGGATTCATTCAGGATTATATCCAGAAAAACCATATTTTGCTGGTGTTGTGCATTGCCCTGGTCGCGCTGCTGGCGGCATTGCTGCTGCGCTGGCTGTATTCGCTGCATTATCTGGTTCTGGAGGACATTCCTTTTAAAGAGGCCAGAAGGCGCAGCCGTCGTCTGGGAGCAAAAAGGCATGTCAGGGACCTGCTTTCTCTGGTTGCCATGCAGCTGGTGATATCTCTGGGTTTTTTGGGCTGTGTCCTGATCGGGATTCTGCTGATTATGGCGGTGGATGGCATGCTGGAGCGTTTTGTGCTGCTGAACAGCCTGGTGTCCACGATTATCTGGATGTTCATCGCTTTGTCGGCGGTGGTGTTCATGTCCCTGTCCATGCCCATCGGCTATGCGGGCATCAGCGTTCTGTTCTATGCCCATAAGCGGGAGCAGGGGGAGGAAATCCGCAGTCTGCGGCTGCAGGAGAGGGAGAGCGGACTTTGGGACAAATCGCATATGCGGGCGGTCTGCGCGGGAATCGCCATAGTGGCCCTGATTCTGGGAGTGGCGTTCACCTATGGGCTGCAGCTGGGAAAATACAACTTGAACATTGAGTACGCCCGAACCACGGAGGTCACGGCCCACAGAGGGGCATCTGTGGACTATCCGGAAAATACCATGAGCGCCTTTGCAGGGGCCAGCGAACTGGGCGCGGACTGGATTGAGCTGGATGTGCAGCAGACAAAGGACGGACAGATTATCGTCATCCATGATACCAATTTCAAGCGCACCACGGGCGTGAACCGCAATACCTGGGAGCTGACCTGCGATGAGGTGAGCAGGCTGGATGCCGGCAATCTTTTTGGAGAGGAGCACGCGGGGGAGCGGATTCCGCTGCTGGCGGAGGCGGTGGAGTTTGCTAAAGAGAATCTGATTAAGCTGAACATCGAGCTGAAGCCCACGGGCCATGAGACGGATTTTGAGAAAACTGTGGTGGATATCGTGACGGAATATGACTTTCTGGAGGAGTGCGTAATCACTTCCCAGGTCTATCATGTGCTGGAGAATGTGAAAGACTATAACCCGGATGCCGTGACGGTCTATGTCATGAGCCTGGCCTATGGGGACATCACGGCGCTGGAGGCGGCGGATCATTTCAGCGTGGAGGCTGCCAATGTAACGGAGAATCTGGTCACCAGAGTCCATGGGGAGGGGAAGCAGCTGTACGCATGGACCGTGAATACGGAGGCCGGCATCCGGAAGATGGTGGAACTGAACGTGGACAATGTGATTACGGACAATGTGACGCTGGCAAAGGAAACGATTTATGCGGAGAAGACCAGTGATTTGATTAGTGAATATATAAAACTGCTGGAGAAAATCTTCTAAGTCGGGAGGGACGGAGATGGATAGTTTGCGTTTTGGAATCGTGGGAATCGGAAACATGGGAGGAGCACATGCGGTGCAGCTCTTTGGGGCCAGGGTAAAGGGCGCGGAGCTGACGGCAGTGTGCGACTGCAGGGAGGAGCGCCTGAAATGGGCGGAGGAACGGTTTGCGGGAGTCTCTCTGTATCGGGATTATGAGGAACTTCTGGACAGCGGGGAGATAGACGCGGTGCTGATTGCCACGCCTCATAAGCTGCACCCTGTGATTGCGGAGAAAGCTTTTGGGCGGAAACTGAATGTGCTGACGGAAAAGCCGGCTGGCATCGATACCGCCAGCGTGGCCAGGATGAACCAGGCCGCGGCGGAGAGCGGGACCGTGTTCGGCATCATGTACAATCAGCGGACGAACCAGCTTTACAGGAGGCTGCATGATTTGGTGCGGGAGGGCGCGCTGGGGGAAATCAAGCGCTTTGTGTGGATCATCAATAACTGGTACCGCACCCAGGCATACTATGATTCCGGCGACTGGCGGGCCACCTGGAACGGGGAGGGAGGCGGCGTGCTGCTGAACCAGTGCCCCCACAACCTGGACATCTGGCAGTGGATTCTGGGGATGCCGGTAAGACTGCGGGCATTTTGCAAGGAGGGGCATTACCATAGGATTGCGGTGGAGGATGACGCTACTATCTATGCGGAGTATGAAAACGGCGCCAGCGCGGTGTTCATCACTTCCACCGGGGAGTATCCCGGTACAAACCGGATGGAAATCAGCGGGACTTTGGGGAAAGCCGTGGTGGAGAATGGATGCCTGAAGCTTTTCCTGCTGGAGCGGGATGAGAGGGAGATCTGCCAAACCTCAAAGGAGGGGATGCCTCAGGAGAAAGTGGACTGCCAGATTATGGAGCAGGAAGAACCGGGCGGGGGGCATCTGGAGATTCTGCAGAACTATACCAATGCAGTGCTCTATGGAGAAGAGCTCATTGCGCCGGGTGTGGAGGGGATTCGGGGACTGACCCTCAGCAATGCCGCCTATCTCTCGGCCTGGAAAGACGAGTGGGCGGAGTTGCCGTTAAACGAGGAAGAATTTAACGCTATTTTGCGTAAAAAGCAGGAGTCGGAGGATGCGGTGCGGAGGAATGTGCGCCATGAGGAGTTATCCGGCGAGTATTCGGAGCGGTGGAGCGTCAGGTGGTAAGTGTGAGAAGTGCGCTCACAGGGCAGAGTGTTCCGGGTGTGGGCATTCTCCCGGGTGCGGCTTGGGGGATTTGTTTTACGGAGAAGGCTGTGGAAGAGGAGACCTATTCAGGGGTTTTGGGTATGCGGGGGAGGGAAAACAGTGAAGAGACCGAAGATGGTACTTTTTGATTATGGGCAGACACTGGCAGACGAGGCGAAATTTGACGGTGTGAAAGGGACGGAGGAAGTGCTGAAATATGCCGTGAAAAATAGGCATGGACTATCCGCGGCGCAGGTGCAGGCAGAGGCGGAGAAAATCAACAGGGAGCTGGGGAGGGTTGACCCGGAGAGGCGCCATTTGTTTCAGATAGAGGTGCCGAACCATATGTTCACTGCCTATCTGTATGAGTCGCTGGGGATTGAACTGTCCCTTGCGCCGGAGCAGATTGACAGTGTATTCTGGGACGCTGCCGCGCCCGGAAAGCCCACGGAGGGGATTGAAGCGTTTTTGGAATTTCTATCGGAAAATCAAATCCGCACAGGGGTGATCAGCAATATTTCCTATGGGGGAAAGGCGGTGCGGAACAGGATTGCCGAGATTGTCCCGAAGAATCATTTCGAGTTCATCATCGCCACCAGCGAGTATATGTATCGAAAGCCCAACAAAAGGATTTTTGACCTGGCTCTGGAAAAGGCGGACTTGAAGCCGGAGGAAGTCTGGTATGTGGGCGACCAGTATGAATGCGACATAATGGGCGCGATGAATGCCGGGATTTTCCCGGTCTGGTATCTGGGGGCATCGGATCTGCCCTGCGGAGAAAAAGAGGGAATCATGGCGGTCAGGGACTGGAAAAGGCTGCAGGAAATCCTGGAGGGAGAGGGAGCTGGAGAAACGTCGGGATAAGTTTTTGACAAAGGGATTGCAATCTGCCAAAGATGCTTTTATACTGAAATAAGAATCCGCAGGCCCGCCTGAAGCGGCGTGTCTGCGAGGACGACGGGTAACATACACCATGGATAGAAGAGAAGGAGAGCTTTGCGATGAAACAAGACTTAATCGTTATTCTTGACCTGGGCAGCACCCAGAACACGATCCTTGCCAGGGACATCCGCGCCCTTGGCGTGTACAGCGAGATACATCCCCATGACATCACGGCGGAGGAGCTGCAGGCCCTGCCGAATGTAAAGGGCATCATTTTGAACGGCGGTGAGAACCGCGTGGTGGACGGACAGGCGGTGGAGGTGCGGCCGGAAATTTACGGGTTGGGATATCCTGTGATTTCCGTTGACTATCCCCAGTCGAAATGCGAGTCCCGTTTTGAGGCTCTTCCGGAGCAGGAAGCGCTGAAAAAGTTCCTGTTTGAGGATTGTCGGGCGGAAGCCAACTGGAATATGAAGAATTTTATCGAGGATCAGGTAGAGCTGATCCGGCAGCAGGTGGGAGAGCGGAAAGTGCTGCTGGCTTTGTCCGGGGGCGTGGATTCTTCTGTGGTGGCGGCTATGCTGATCAGGGCGGTTGGCAGCCAGCTGGTATGTGTGCATGTGAATCATGGGCTTATGCGCAAGAATGAGTCCGAAAGCGTGGTGAAGGTGTTCCGGGACGAGCTGCATGCGAATCTGATTTATGTAGACGCTTCCGAGCGTTTCCTGGGCAAGCTGGCCGGGGTGGCGGATCCGGAGCAGAAGCGGAAGATTATCGGCGGGGAGTTCATCCGCGTGTTCGAGGAAGAAGCCAGGAAGCTGGAGGGAATCGATTTCCTGGGACAGGGCACCATCTATCCCGATATCATTGAGAGCGGGACAAAGACGGCGAAGATAGTGAAGTCCCATCACAATGTGGGAGGGCTTCCGGAGGATCTGAAGTTCGAACTGGTGGAGCCGCTGAAGCAGCTTTTCAAGGATGAGGTGCGGGCCTGCGGCGTGGAACTGGGGCTGCCCCACGACATGGTGTACCGTCAGCCGTTCCCCGGGCCCGGACTCGGGGTAAGGTGTCTGGGCGCGATTACCAGGGACAGGCTGGAGGCTGTGCGGGAATCGGATGCCATCCTGCGGGAGGAATTCGCCAGGGCGGGGCTGGATAAGAAAGTGTGGCAGTACTTTACTGTGGTGCCGGACTTTAAGTCGGTGGGGATGAAAAATAATGCGCGGGTGTTTGAGTATATGGTGATTATCCGCGCAATCAATACGATTGACGCTATGACGGCTTCGGCTGAGAAAGTGGACTGGGATGTGCTGGAGAGGATTACGAAACGGATATTGGCTGAGGTGGAGCAAGTGAATCGGGTTTGTTATGATATGAGTCCTAAGCCGCCGGCGACTATAGAGTTCGAGTGAGAGGGTAAATCCTCGCAAGTCTTGAAAAATCAAGGCTTGCGGGGATTTTTTAATTGGCGGTGGGTACGATTTGGGTACAGATTTTTTTAATCCAGTTTGTCATCTATCAGACGGTGTTCTGTATCTTCCATGATTTGGTCGTGGAGCTGCTGAATACTGAGGTCATAAAAAGTATTTCCGTTTTGTTCGGGATAAGTGTCCATCCAGCGGTCGTAATCCATTTCAGCTTTAATAAGAGCTTCCCCGCGTTTTTTCGCATCTTTGATTTCATTGCATTTTTCTACATCTTCTAAAAAGTTCTCGTAACGCTGGCACCATGCATTCATCAGCGTCAAGGTTTCAAAACGTATACCAACTGTATCATTGCCCTCATCGTCTTTGCACGCAAAAAGATGTCCGTTGTATTGCCGGGCAATCTGGAATAAGCGGTGCATGGCTTTAATCATGTCAAAATCGGAATTTTCCAATACCTCCGGATTGACGGCAAGGGCATTTGCTATTTTTTCAAGTGATGACGGCTTGGGATTGCGCCTGCCGCTTTCGTAGGCACGAATATAGGCTTCGCTTGCACCAACCAATTCACCTAATTGTTTCTGGGTAAGACCACGCTCTTTGCGGATGCGGCGGATATTTTCTCCAACAGTCATAAGTCTGCCTCCTAAAGTTTTAGCTGTGTATTTGCACTAAATCAATCATACCACATAAAGAGAAAAAAATAAAGTACAAAAGATATTGACAAGAAACAAAAGTTACGATATGATAAAAACGAAACATAATGATACTGTATAGAAACAAATATAGAGAAAGAGAGGAAAAAGCATGAATGAAAAGATTTACTACAATGCAGAGGACATTTCCAAGATGCTCGGTGTGAGCATGGGAAAATCCTACAAGATTCTCAGAGAGATGAACAGGGATTTGGCAGGCATGGGATTTCTTACGATTGCAGGGAAAATCCCCGTAGCCTATTTCAAAGAAAAATGGTATGGGGCGGCAAAGGAGGCGGTTGTATGAGCTGTAATGCGAAAAAAGATCCCAACGGCACATGGCGGATACAATACCGCTGGACGGACTGGACAGGAGCGAAAAAGAAGTCACAGAAAAGAGGATTTAAAACAAAGAAGGAAGCAGAAGAATGGTATGCGCACTTCCTGTTGCAGCAATCCTCTGATCCGACAATGACGCTGGCTGATTTTTGGGAGATTTACAAGGCGGATATGGAAAAGCGCTTGCGGAAAACTACCATGAAGCAGAAGGAGTATGTAATGAAAGATAAGGTGCTTCCTTACTTTGGCAAGACACCAATCAATGAAATTACGGCACCGATGATAAGGAAATGGCAGGGTGAAATGATGGAAAAAGGCTTCAAGCCAACTTATCTGAAAACCATACATAACCAGCTCAGTGCAATTTTAAATTATGCAGTTAATTTTTACGATTTGCGATCCAATCCATGCCGGAAAGCAGGAAGCATGGGAAAGAGCAGGGCGGATGAAAGACCATACTGGACGTTGGAGGAATTTCAGAAGTTTTCGGATGCAATTATGGATAAACAGGATTCGTGGGTTGCATTTCAGATTTTATTCTGGACGGGAATGCGTCTGGGAGAATTACTTGCCCTTCAGGTAAAGGACGTAAATTTTGAAGAAGGCACGATTACCGTTGATGAATCCCTTGCGAGGATTGACGGAGAGGATTTGATAACCGCACCGAAAACAGAAAGCTCGATCAGAATAATTACAATACATAAGGAATTGCAGAATGTGATCAAAGAGTATATTTCAACACTCTATCGTGCAAGGGCAGGAACACGTCTTTTTGCAGGCAGAACAAAGAGTTTCTTTGAGCATGAAATGGAGAGGGGAATTAAACTGTCAGGCGTGAAAAAGATAACTGTCCATTGTACCAGACACAGCCATGCAAGTATGCTTGTACAAATGGGATTTAGTCCAGTTGAGATTGCAAAACGATTAGGGCATGGGAAAGTTACAACAACGATTGAAACATATTGCCATCAGTCTATGGATGCACAGGTAAAAATTGCAGACAGACTTGGAAAAGTGGAAAGGGGTGAGGAAAGTGGCGTGTAAACGTGAGGACAGATTTCGGTGTAATACAATCGCTTTTTGGTTGAGTGACGAGGAAAAAGCCCAAGTGGAAGCAAAGATTATATTATCAGGGCTTCCTAAAGGAGATTATTATCGGAAAGCCATATTGGGACAGGAAGTGACAGTGGCTGCTGGAAGTTATATGTCCAACAGAGTTGCAAAGGTTTTGGAACAGATATTGTCGCATCTGAAAGATGGAAATGCGGAAGATGAAAAACTACTGTTGGAACTGGTAAAACAGCTAGTGGAAATTGAACAAAATGAAAATGCCCCTGCTGGTAACAGGAGCATTTCAGATACGGATTGAGTTGGTGGTACAACTCAGTCCATGCTGCAAAAAGGACGAGCCTCTCTACATAAAATATGCAAATTTATTATAGCAGAGGCTTTTCCAGATGAAAAGGAGGAGAAGTCATAAAATTGAATATTTTTTCAGAAGTAAAGGAACATCTGACAGCAAGACAGGCAGCAGAATATTATGGTTTGAAAGTTAGGAGAAATGGAACTGCCTGTTGTCCATTCCATGATGATAAACACCCAAGCATGAAGATTGATAAAAATTATCACTGTTTTGCCTGTGGTGTCGGCGGAGATGTCATTGACTATGTTTCCCGTATGTTCGGACTGTCACAGTATGATGCGGCATTCAAGCTGATAGGGGATTTTTCTCTGCCTATTGAGGTAAAGGGAAAAACAGAGTTAAATGCACAGGAAAAGGAGCGTATCCGCAGAAAAAAAGCAGAGCAGGAAAGAATAACTCGCATTAAGGAGCGTTTTGAAAAATGGTGTAATGAGGCTGTTGATATTTTAAGGGACAGTTTATCAGAAATTAAAAGTGTAAGTGATTTCCTTATTGGAAAACCGCCTGACATTATTTTTTCGGAAGATTATGCACAGATACTCCATGCAGAGCCACTTATCAATTACTGGCTCGATATTCTGTGCATGGGAGAAGTTTCAGAAAGGCAGGAGTTATTTTTAAAAGACAGGAAGAAGGTGGAGGAGATTGCAGGAAAAGTCTGTGCAGGTGGAAAACGAATTATGGGATGCAGTAGGGGAAGCGCTTGATATGGAAATGAGTACCGTGGAGGACGTGCTGGAGTCGCTTGCAAGAACACAGAAAGGGAATGTGAAATCTTCCATCGAGAACTGTATGACTATTTTATACAGAGATCCAGTGCTGAAAGATGCCATATGTAAAAATGAGCTGACAAATAAAATAGATATTGTAAAGCCGTTATTGTGGAAACGGAATGGAAGCTGTGTCACTGATGTGGATATGTACCAGATTCAGCGTTACATAGAAACAAATTATGGAATTTCCAGTGATAAGGCAATTAACAAGGCGGTCAGCATTGTAGCAAGTGAAAAAAGTTATCACCCAATCAGTAATTTTCTTGAAGCCTTACAATGGGACGGAAAAAACAGAATTGCAAGTCTGCTTCCGCGTTTTCTGGGCGCAGATGATAACGAATATACAAGAGAAATCATGCAGCTTTTGATGCTGGCGGCGATACACCGGATTTATGAGCCAGGCTGTAAGTTTGAGATTATGGTCTGCCTTGTGGGTGGTCAGGGCGCAGGAAAGTCCACATTTTTCCGTTTTCTTGCTGTCAATGATGAGTGGTTTACAGACGATTTGAAGCGTATGGATGATGAAAATGTTTACAGCAAGATGCAGGGGCATTGGATTATTGAGATGTCGGAAATGCTTGCCACTGTCAATGCAAAAAGCATTGAAGATATTAAATCATTTTTAAGCAGACAGAAAGAAACATACCGTATTCCATATCAGACTTATGCGGAGGACAGACCAAGACAGTGTATTTTTGTCGGTACATCAAATAATCTTGATTTTCTTCCGCTGGACAGGACGGGAAACAGAAGATTTGCGCCTATTCTGGTTCATCAGGAGCGTGTGGAGAAACATATCCTTGAGGATGAAAAGGAGTCGAGGGAATATATTGTGCAGGCATGGGCGGAGGCAATGGTTATCTATAAGAACTGTACACATGAGTTGAAACTGTCAAAGGAAATGGAAGAATATCTGAAGGAGATGCAGAAACAGTTTATGCCAGAAGATACAAAGGTGGGCGTTATTCAGGCTTGGCTTGACGACTGTACTGACGAATATGTGTGCAGTGAGATGATTTACAGAGAAGCGCTTCGGCATGAGTATGAAGAACCGAAACAATGGGAGATTAAGGAAATTAACAGCATTATGAATACCTGCATTGAAGGGTGGGAGAAAATCAGTTCTCACAGGTTCGGAAAGTATGGCTTGCAGCGTGGCTGGAAACGCAGGACAGATAAGCAGGGCTTTACGCCGCTGCCGGACAATGCGCAGACGCCTTTTAAGTAAAACATTATTTTAAACTCTTTTTTATCCCGTTTACAGGGTGTGTTTACATTTTTGTAAACGGTGAGTTTACAGTGGAATATAGGAAAATCAAGGTTTTCAGTCATTTGTAAACGGTGTAAACAGAAAAAACGGAAAACGCAATCATTAGATTAGCAACAAAATGGACATTTATTATACAGAAATATAACATACAAGAATCATTATCAGGCTGGCTTATGGCTACGGCAACATAAAAACGGCGCACAGGACATGGGTAGATACAGGAAATAGAATTATCTGAGGATATGATGGTGTTTATATTTGAAATGGGCGAATAGGTGGTTCCGAATTTTTATATTTGGTACTCAATCCTGAAAGGAAAGCTTATGGAATGGTAGCAAAAATGCTTTATTCGGCGCCGCTGTCTTTAGCGAATGACGGCTGTATTTTTCCGGAATGTGTCGGATGGTTTTCCGACAGATGGTATTTGCCAGCGGCAAATACTATTCTCGGAGAGCGCCTTACTTCTGATGCGTATGCGTCAGAAGTAATAAGGCGTTACTTTTGACAAAAGTAACAAAACCGTAGTTAGTCTTGATACATAAAAATATGAGAAAGAGAGTGGTGCGTTGGCGGCAAAAACAATTTCTTTTCCAAAAGGGAAAGGACATCTTACGCACAATAACAGGGAATTTATCTGCAATAATGTGGTGCCGGAAAGAACAGCTTGGAACCGGATTTACATACAGGAACCATTAAAAGGTGCTTATGAAAAATGCTTCGGACAGGCGCTTCGGGATTATAATGCGGCGCAGAAGCGTAAAGACAGGCAGAAGGAAGATTATCTGAAAGAGATAGAAAATTCCGGCAATAAGGAAAAGACATTTTATGAAAATATCGTACAGATAGGCAAAAAGACGGATACTCCGGTCGCAGATGAGAACGGGGTGATGACAGAGGAGGCAAAAGCAGCGATAGAGGTCTTAGACCGCTATGCAAAGACTTTTCAAGAACGTAATCCAAATTTATATTTATTTAACTGTGTGATGCATTTGGACGAGGCAACGCCGCATCTGCATATAGATTATATCCCTGTGGCGCATGGATATAAAAACGGCATGAAAACACGCAACAGCCTGACAAAAGCATTCCAGCAGATGGGGTTCGCAAAGGCGGTCAGCAGAAAGCAGAATGAAACGGTTGCGTGGCAGGAACGGGAGAGGGAGTATCTGACAGAACTGTGCAGGGAGCAGGGGATTGAGATAGAAGTTCTAGGTGTACAGAGGGATAATCTGTCACTGCCGGAATATAAGGCGGCTATGCACAAGGTGGAGGAACTGGAACAACAGGCGGTGGCGCTGGATAGGCAAAATGAAATTCTTGAACAGCAGAATGATAATCTTGAACAACAATCATCAGAACTTTGTGGACAAGTTCAGGCGTTGGAGGCACAAAACAATGAATTGGTTTTACAGGCACAGAAACTCACAGAGCAGATTGAGGAAGCGGAGGCAAAAGAGAAAGCGGCGAAGGAAGTGCTTGCAAAACATGATTTAAGGGCGGAAACTTTTAAAATGATTTCAAAGGAAGTGACAGCAGAAACAAAAAGCATGAAAAGTGTTGCTGTTCCAGTGACAAATTTTTTCGGCAGTGAGGAATATGTCAAAGTAAAGAAAAACGACTGGAATAAAATATTGGATGCTTTCAGCAAGGCAGTATCAAGAAATCATCTCTTAGAAAAGTATGAGAAGAAAATATCGGATCTGGAGCAGAAGATAACTACGCTTAATGAGCAAGTCGAAAAATTAAAACGGTTTGTAGCATCAAGGGGACTTGGAGGGGCATTTGTGGAGTTTGTAAAATCACTTGCACCAAAGACAATGAAGCAGAAGTTAGGGGAAGCTAAAGTGGATGCGGCTGAACATAACCGCCAGCGAAAAATGAATCAGCAGGAATTGATAGAAAAGGATAAGCATTGGCAACAAGAGATGTAAAGTAAATGTGTTGATGCAGATGACAAGGCAAAAAGATATGATGGAACAGTTAGGAGATGGGAGCAGAGTAATCTGCTCCTATTGAGTTTATGAAACTTATTTTGAGAACTCAAAATAATAATTGAAAAATCAAATATAATGTGATAGAATTATATATGAATTTGATTGAAACATGGAGAGAACATCAGTGAAAAAAGAGCGAATAAAAGTAAATTATAAGCCATTATGGAAGATGATGATTGACAAAGATATATCAAAAGGGGAACTTAGGGCGAAAACAGGGATTGCACCAAGTACTTTTGCAAAAATGTCCAATAATGAATATGTAGCATTAGACGTGTTAGTAAGAATCTGCAATGCTATGAATTGTGGATTGGATGATATTGTTGAAATAGAGAAATATTGATTTTCGAGGCATATAAGTTATGAAATATTATGTGAGATATGGAGGAAATACAAATGGCAAAGAAAGCTGCCGTGAAGGAAGTTACATTAGAAACAACTCTGTGGAATTGCCGTGTTGCATTACGGGGAATTGGCAGTACGGAGAAAAACAGAGATGCAGTTATTGGATTGGTATTTTTAAAGTTTGCAGGGGATAAATTTGAAAAAAGACGTGCAGAATTGATAGAACAATATGGAGAAATACCGGCATTTTTGGAAAAGGTGTCTTTTTATAATGCTGTAAATGTATTTTACTTAAAAGAAACAGCAAGATGGTCATACATTGTGAATCATGCAGGTGATAATGATATAGCGGTAATCGTAGATTAGGCAATGGCAGATATCGAAGGAAGCAATCCGCCCTTAAAAGGTGCATTACCTCAGAACTTGTTTGCAACGCTTGGTGCGAGTAAGTCGGCAATTAAATCTTTGATTGATGAAGTTAATAATATTACTGAAAAGCGTTTTCAGGAAGAAGATCTGATTGGTCGTGTTTATGAGTATTTTCTTCAGGTTTATGCAGCAGCAGGAACAAAAGAAGATGGCGAGTTTTATACCCCGGCGAGTCTTGTAAAACTGATTGCGGAAATGATTGAGCCATATAGTGGCATTGTTTATGATCCCTGTTGCGGTTCAGGAGGGATGTTTGTTCAGTCATTAAAATTTGTTGACCGTCATAATGGCAACAGACAGAATATCTCTGTAATTGGTCAGGAAAGTAATCCTGATACATGGCGACTTTGTAAGATGAATCTTGCTATCCGTGGGATTTCCCATAATCTTGGAGAAAAAAATGCATCTACGTTTACTGAAGATTTGCATAAGGACAAAAAGGTAGATTACATTATGGCAAATCCCCCTTTTAATCTGAAGGGCTGGAGAGGCGAAGATGAATTGCGGGAGGATTATCGTTTTCAAAATTGGCAGGCTATGCCTCCGGTGGCAAATGCAAATTATGCATGGATACTTCATATGATTTCAAAACTGGATGTGACACATGGTATCGCTGGATTTTTGCTTGCCAATGGAGCATTGAATGCAGATGGCGCAGAGTATGAATTGCGGAAAGAATTGTTGGAAAAAGATAAGGTGGAAGCGATTGTCGTATTGCCTCGTGATATGTTTTATACCACAGATATTTCTGTGACAATGTGGATTATAAATATGAATAAGAAAGCTGGTATTGTGAATGGCAGACAATTGCGTGACCGTACAAATGAAGTCCTTTTTATGGATTTACGGAGATGGGATGCCAATATTGAAGAAATTGTGATTGATAAAGGTAAGAAGAAAAAGAAAACGGTTTTAACAGATGAGCAGATTGTAGAAATTAAAAAGATTTACAATAACTGGCAGGGAACGGGTATCTCTATATATAGTAATGTTCCTGAACTGTGTCAGAGGGTAAAGTTGGAGGAAATTCGTGAAAAGAATTATTCTCTTGCCCCAAGTAAATACATAGAGTTTATTGACCATGATTTGGATATTGATTATGAAAAGGAAATGGAACGTATTCAGGAAGAAATGAGAGATATTTTGAAAGCTGAAAAGCAATCTCAGACTATGCTGGAAGAAGCGTTTAGGGGGATTGGTTATGGGATTGGCTAAGTATAAAATAAAAGAACTCATTACAGTAGTATATGAAAAAAATGATAATGGCATTAGAGATTTTTATGGTATAAATATTAATAAAGAGTTTATGCTAACAGTTGCAAATACTAATGATTTGGATGAAAAGAAATATAAAGTAGTTAGGAAAGGACGGTTTGTGTATAGTGGTATGCAAACTGGACGTGATGAGTGTATTCGATTATCTATGTACACAAAAGATAAGCCTATTGTTGTTTCTCCTGCATATATAACATTTGAAGTTACAAAAACAGATAAAATTGTACCATTGTATTTTTTTATTTATTTTTTATCAACAGAAAAGGATAGACTTGGTTGGTTTTATAGTGATGGTAGTGTTCGTGCAAATTTAGATTGGGATATTTTTGGTGATATAGAAATTCAGCTTCCTTCTATAGAAATTCAGAAAAAATATGTGAATATCTATACTGCAATGGTAGCAAATCAGCAGAGTTATGAGCGTGGATTGGAAGATTTGAAGTTATCTATTGATGCTTCCATCGAAAAATTTAAGCATAATGAAAAACGGATTCCATTAGGAGAAATGATAGAAGAATCGGATATTAGAAATATTGATGGTGATATTTTAGTAGTTCATGGAGTAAATAAAGATAAAGAGTTTATGCCATCAGTAGCGAGTGGGGCAGATTTGTCAAGATATAAAATTGTACGAAAAGGACAATTTGCCTGTAATCTTATGCATGTTGGAAGGGATGTAGCTGTACCCATTGCATTACATAAGGAGGACAAGCCAATTATTGTATCACCAGCATATTTTGTATTTAATTTGATAGATGATTCGGTTTTATCAGAATATGCTATGATGTGGCTTTCAAGGAGTGAAACAGATAGGTATGCATGGTTTTTAAGTGATACCAATGTACGAAGTGGAATGGAGAAAAAAAGATTTTGTGAGATTGAAATACCAATACCAGATATTCAAAAACAAAAAGCATTAGTAGAAATGTATAAAGTGTATATTGAAAGAAGAAGTATCAATGAAAAATTGAAACAACAAATTAAAAATTTATGTCCTATATTAATTAAAGGTTCACTGGAAGAAGCAAGTGCATAGTATGGAGGTAGAATGATGATATTTTCTGAAAGATATAAAGAATTAATTAGATGTTGGACATGATGAAGAAGATAATATCTGTGGTAGAGTCGAGCAAATCGTGTGAAAAAGATCCTATACGGATTTGTTTGTAGTATTAGGTTTAAAAGAAAAAATTGTGTATAAAAGGTGAGTTTATGAAAAAATTGGACATTAGCATTTTAGAGCCATATAAAGTATATAAAGGGGGGACTTCATATAGTTTGGAGGGTGATTTAATTGTCGTTTCTGGAATTAATGGTAGTGGAAAAAGTCAGTTATTGCAGATTATTGCGAAAAATAGTAAAGAAAAAATATTGAGAAATATTGTTCAAACGCAGGATAGCGGAGTTTCCTTGAATTTAGAAGGCATTCTTTTATTATCTTTTAGGGACAATATTAATTTAGGGGAGGAATTTGGGCACTTTTCTGTTACCTATAAAGAGAATTATGCCACTGACGCATGGGAATATTATGAGAGGAATATTATGCATTGTCACAAAAATAGTTTCAGTGATAATAAGAGAACAGAAAAGTATAAGGACGGGACTCTTGCCTTTAACAATGATGACATTAAAAATCCATTCTGGAGATCTATTAACAGATTGGTAGATTTATTAAAGAGTAATTATTCTGATGATAAAGTTTTTGATTTATCAAAATCTGAGATAGAAAGTATTTTGCCAAGTGATTTTATTTGGAGAAATGAAAATGATATTATTTCTCAGGTAGGTAATTTATTTTACATAGCTTGTTGTGATAGAGTTAATAAGCAAATCGAATGTTCAGCCTCTACTACGGTATTTGATAACTTTGAGTGGTTAAAAACTGCACCATGGACGATTTTAAATCAACTATTTGAAGAATTGAACTTTAAATATAGATTTAAAACGGACTATGTTTTTACCACTCCATATATGGAAGAAAATCCCAAATTAAGAGAGGATACCGATATTCGTAATTTGATGGATTTAAGTGATGGTGAAAAAGCAATTTTGAAACTTGCTTTGATATCATTAGACGAAGAAATTAGCAAAGACATCAAATTGGTATTGTTTGACGAGTATGACGCTCCACTCAATCCGTCATTAACTGAGTCTTTCTACCATGTTATAGAAAAGTTTTATATTGAAAAAGGGATTCAAATTATTATTACAACGCATTCGTCGGCTACTATTTCATTAGCTCCAGAGTATGCTCAGTTTTACGAGGTTTTTCCTAAAGACAATGATTCTCCTAAAATTATAAAGGTTGAGCAATTTGATTACAGCGAGTTACGAACAGCAAACAAACAGTTCTATGACAAAATCAAGAATCAGGAAGAAAGAATCGCTGAATTAGAGAAACTCACAGAAGTATCTGAAAGAATGTTGTTTGTAGAAGATAAGTATGATCAAATATACAAAATTGCGTTTTTGAAGATTAAGGGGATTGAAGGCATATCAGAAGAAAACCTCGAAGAAAAATTTAAGGAGCATTGTGGATTTACGCTGCACGGAAATTTTTCTTGTGGAGGTCTTTACAATAGATTGATAAGTTCAAATGTCACTAATGATCAAAATAGAGTGATTATATGTTTATTTGATTTTGACAATGAAGGATATCGAAAGTTTGAGGAGTTATCAAAAAAGAGAGATAATCAGACAAAACTATTTCCCCTTATAACAGGTTCGGTTAGAGAAGGTTTAAGTTTAAAACACTATCAGTCTAATCGATATGCCTTAATGCTTCCGATTCCTGAACGATTAGATGATTATGTAAGTGAAAAAACAAGCTCTGATTGTTTTGTTGAAATTGAAACATTGCTATCTGAAGAATACTTAAAGACAAATACTAAAGCAGAACAACGAAGCAATGTATTGAAATTTTATAAAATGAAAGATAAGCACAAGAATGATTTCTGGAAAGATCTTTTTGATGTTGATAGAGAATATTTTATAGACTTTGAACCATTGTTCAATCGGATAGAGAAAATTTTTGAAGAAGCTAAATAAATACAATTGGCAATGGTTTATTTGTTGAAAAGGATATTCCATGATGACAGATTCATAAAAATTGATGCAAAGAAGTTTGAGTTAGATGTAAAGGAAAAGACACTTGCGTTGATGAAAGAATTAAAAGATTGTGATGCAGTTTTCCAAGCACCATTCAACGAACTGACAACAGCTTTAGAATTTTGGGAAAAGGGTTCTTATGCGGAAGCAATTTCTAATGCGGAAAAAAGTTATGAAAGTGTATTGAAGATATTGTGCAATGTAAATCGCGGAAATGCGGATAAGCTGACAAAGCAGGTATTGGAAATAAATATATGTAATATACCAGAAAGTATGACAACAGAAGGATTTAGAGAAAAAGTGCTTTTGTCATTGCCATATGTGAGAAATAATTCTACTGCTTCACATGGTTCAGGAAAAGAAGTAGTAGAAATTACAAAAGAAATGGCAAATCTATCTATCAATATGGCAGCAGCGCTTAATACTTATCTGATAGAAAGTTATGTCAGAAATGTATTCAGTGAAAAAGAGGATGAGTAAAGTGGACTATATATTTGAACGTGGCAAATTCACAGAAGCCGAGCTGGAAGCGGCTATTATAGAAATTTTTAAACAGCAGGGATATCAGTATGTTCTAGGAAAAAATATTCACAGAAAATATGATGATATATTGTTGATAGATGATTTAAAGGCATATATTTCAGATCGTTACGCATCGGAATCTATAAGCGATTCAGAGATGAAAAAAATTATAAACCAGATTGCGCTTATTCCGGCAGTTCCTCTTTACAATGGAAACCGAGAAACATTCTGGCTGGTAAATGAAGGATTTGATTTGGTGCGTGATGACATCAGCAAAGTTGCATTGCATATAGATTATATTGATTATGATCACCCTGAAAACAATATTTTCAAGGTGGTAAATCAATATTCTGTTCAGGATACACATTTACGCCGTCCTGATTTGCTGGTCTTTATTAATGGTATTCCAATTGGAATTTGCGAATTTAAGACTGCTATTGAAGAAGATACAACCATTTTTGAAGCATGGGAGCAGATTACCATTTGTTATAGCCGTGATATACCAAATCTGATGAAATATTGCTTTTTATCTATTATCAGTGATGGCGTGAATACAAAGATGGGTAGTATTTTTACACCATATGAATATTATTATTCATGGAATAAAGCAAATGAAACAGACAAAGTTTCTAATGGTATCAGCTCTTTGTTTACAATGATTGCAGGGGCATTTGCAAAGGAACGTGTAGTAGCAATTATTCGGGATTTTATATTTTATCCAGATGACAGTAAAAAGAACGAAGCAATTATCTGCCGTTATCCTCAGTTTTTTGCAGCAAATAAGATGTTGGCAAATATAAAAGTACATATGCGACCGCAAGGTGATGGAAAAGGGGGGACTTATTTTGGAGCAACAGGTTGTGGGAAAACATACACGATGTTGTTTCTTGCACGTCTGATTGCGTTGCGGGATAGTAACGCTTTTCAAAACCCAACAATAATTATTATTGAAGATAGAGAGGATTTAGATACACAAACATCAAAACTGTTTGTTACTGCAAAGAAATATCTTCACGAAAAAGATGTTCGCAGTATTGAGGACAGGGAAGATTTGGGCATGACATTAAGGGATAAACCAAGCGGTGGTGTATATATTACAACCATTCAGAAATTTTGCGAGTCCATAGGTTTGTTATCAGACAGAAATAATATCATATGTATTTCTGACGAAGCACATCGGACACAGACAGGGATTGGCGCTAAGGTGAAGAAAACAGATGACGGCATATTTACTACATATGGATTTGCGAAATATTTGAGAGATAGTTTTCCGAATGCCTGTTATTGCGGATTTACAGGAACACCAATTGATGATACGATTTCTGTATTTGGTGATGTGGTTGACAGTTATACAATGAAGGAATCCAGTGATGATGGGATAACAGTGCGGATAGCTTATGAACCACGGCTTGCCAGAGTGATTGTTTCAGATGAGCAGGTAAGGGAAATACAAAAATATTATGACCAGTGTGCTGCAGAAGGCTCTACTGAGGAGCAAATTGAAGCAAGTAAACGTGCTATGAGCAGTATGGCGGCTATTTTGGGGCATCCAGATCGGATAAGAAAGCTGGCTCGTGATATTGTGACACACTATGAATTTTTGTGTGCAGAGAAGCCAGAAGTTGTACAAAAGGCAATGATTGTGTGTACAGACAGACAAGTTGCGTTTCGTGTATTAAATGAAATCAAAGCGATACGACCAGAATGGGGGATTCCAAAGAAAGCAGAAAATGAATCCGTTCTTACGAAGGAGCAAAAGGACAAGCTACTCGCTTTACCAAAAATAAATTTGGTTGCGACAAGAAGAAAGGATGACAGAAAAGAATTATATCAGGCATGTGGTACGAAAGAATATCGTAAAAAATTGGATGAGCAGTTTAAAAATAATGATTCTAATTTTAAGATTGCGGTTGTCGTGGATATGTGGATTACAGGCTTTGATGTTCCAGCTTTGGCAGTCATGTACATTGATAAGCCATTGCAAAAACATACTCTAATTCAAACGATTTCCCGTGTCAACAGAGTTTTTGACGGGAAAGATAAAGGTTTGGTAGTAGATTATATCGGCATTAAAAATGATATGTTGGAGGCAATAAAAAAATATGGAGCTTCACAGGAAAGTCCAGTTGATGAGTTAAACATTACATTGGGTATTTTTCGTAACCATCTTGCAATGATAGATGAATTGATGATTCAATTTGATGCAAGAGATTTTTTTGCCGGTCAGCCGCTTGAGAGATTGAATTGTCTGAGTCAGGCAGCAGAATATATTCAAATGAAGAAAGAGATACAGACAAGATTTATGGGGCTTTCCCGTCGGTTAAAGGAGGCTTATCATATATGCTTTCCTTCTGGGGAGCTTACAGATGAAGAAGTCGCAAAAGCGCAGTTTTATCTGGCGATTCGTTCTATTATATACAAGCAGGTAAGAGGAACAGCTCCTGACACAGAAGTTATGAATCGTGTTGTGGAAGATATGGTTCGTGAAGCAATTACTTGTACAGGCATTGAAAGTATTGTGGATGAGAATCGGTCGATTGACTTGTTTAGTGATGAATTTCTGAAAGAACTAAGCACAATTAAGATGCCTATAACTAAATTTAATGCCCTTTTAAAGCTGCTCCGCAAAACAATTACGGCGTATGGGAAAACCAACAATGTTAAGGCAGTTGAATTTGATGAACGATTGAAGCAGGTTGTTGAGGCATATAATAACAGGGATAAACTGGTATTTACAAGCGAAGTGGTTGCGGATTTTGTAAATGACTTATCTGACAAGCTGCTGAATATTTTTCAGGATTTGCAAGAGGATAGAATATCATTTGAAAAGCTGGGTATCACGTATGAGGAAAAGGCATTTTATGATATTTTGGTGAAAGTTCGTGATGATCATGGTTTTCCTTATGCAGATGAGAAATGCCTGGTGCTTGCAAAGAAGATAAAAGAACTCGTGGATGATAAGGCTCAATATGCCGACTGGTCTACTCGTGATGATATTAAAAACCAGCTTAATATGGACTTGACGGTTCTCCTTTACCAAAACGGTTATCCGCCTGAATGGGATGAAGAAATATTTGAAAAAGTAATGGCGCAGGCAGAAAATTTTAAGAAATTTTCCGGTGATAAGCAGTCTGGATTTTCAGACAATACAAGATATCAGTTTCCAGCAGAAGAACCGTTATCTATGGTTGCTGAAAGTGCGTTAGTATATAGGGCGAAAGATAAGTATGATTGTTAAGTAATAATATCAAGACATATACATATTGGATGTCGGAAAAAGGGTTATTGAGCAGGATTTTCAGTTGCTAATATTTAAGAATTTGATATATATCGAGGAGGGTATAAATGGATTTATTAGATGAGAAAGAGTATTATATTGCATATTTTGATATATTAGGATACAAGGATTTTTTTACACATGCATCTAAAAAGCAGATTCATGATATAGTTTCTATGATTTATGATGGGATTTCTGGTATAAAAAGTTATCTTAATAGGTTTAGCAATTTTTCTATTGTGCCAATAATAGAGAATATAGAGATAAAATTTATTGGTTTTTCAGATAATTTTACATTTGCAATGCGAGTGGAAGAAGGACAGAATGAGATATACAAATTGTTGGCTTTCCTATCAATCATAGCTGATATTCAAAGGAATTTCATTGTAATGTATGGATTGTTAGTTCGTGGTGGAATAGTTAAGTCAACAGCTTACATTGGAGAGAATATTATACAAGGAAGAGGCATTATTGAAGCTGTAAGTTTAGAACATAAAGCTGTTTATCCTCAAATTATCATTGACTCATCGATATTTTCTGATATTCACAGATTACATTTTTTGACTGATAAGGAATTAGAATATGGTGGTTCTGTTCAAAACAAAATTAATAAGGGATTGGAATTGAGTTCAGATGAGCAGAAATTTATGAAAGAGATTTTTAATAGCTATATACAAGAACAATTAGTTTTAACATGGAAAGATAATATTCTTATGCGTTCTAACGATGAAAAACCGTTTTTAAATTATATGTATAATATTGGTATCATTAACTATTATTTAGAACAAAATACACTATTTAATGAGTTTCAAGATTTGTTACAACAATTTAATATTCAACATTCATTGAAAATTCCTCAAAAAGGAGATGCTGAGAATTTTATTCGGGTTCATAAGTCAGTTTTAATTGATAAAATTAAAAAATACGGCAGTTATGCAGGGGTAAATATCAACGATGTAAGTGAATTATACGAAAGAGAAAAGGTAATTAAAAAATATATTTGGTTATGGTTGTATCACAGAAAGCTGTGTGATTTATACAAGTTGTCAGAATATGATTTGCAGATTAGTTTAGATATAGATGTTAGGGTAATGAAAATGGTTATTTTGTTAAATGATAAAGATACCAAAGAAACAGCGGATAAAATCATTAATGTGATTCAAGATGTGAAAGAATAGGTTGGAAAATAGAAAGCAGGTGTAATATATGCCAGAACACCAGACGATAGAGTGGAAAGAATCATGGCATGATGAATTTTTAGAGTGGATTTGCGGATATGCGAATGCTTATGGAGGAACACTTTATATTGGCAAGAATGACAATGGAGAAGTTGTTGGGCTTAGCGATAAAGATAGGAAAAAACTATTGGAGTCTATTCCAAATAAAATTACAGATACGATGGGCATTGTAGCAGATGTCAATTTGCTATATGAAAATGACTTGCAATACATTGAGATTATTGTAGACAAGTACCCGTCCCTCATTAGCTATCATGGTAAATATTTTTATCGTTCTGGTAGCACGATGAGAACGATAACAGGAAAAGAACTGGACAAAGCGATTCTGAAGTCACAGGGCAGAACATGGGATGGTATGCCAATACCGAAGCTGAACGTGACAGATTTAAGGAGAGAAGCAATTGATTTGCTGAAAGAAAAGGCGATAAGAAGAGGAAGGCTGACAGAGGAAGAAACAAAAGTTGATGATACAATATTGATGGAAAATCTTCACCTAATTGATGAAGATGGTTATCTGATAAGAGCAGCAATGTTGGCATTCTATAAAGATCCAGAGAAATGGGTTACAGGTTCTTACATCAAGATTGGTTATTTTGGCGATTCCGATTCTGATTTGAAATATCAAGATGAGGTGCATGGCTCTCTGATTGAACAGATTGATAAGACAGTTGATTTGGTTTATACGAAATATTTGAAAGCGTTGATTTATTATGATGGGATTCAGAGGATTGAGCAGTTTATGTTTCCACAGGAGGCATTCCGTGAGATATTGCTGAATGCGGTGGTTCACAAGGATTATAGCGCATGCAATCCTATCCAGATTAGCGTATATGAGGATAAAATATATATCTGGAATGATGGAGAGATGCCGTCTGAACTGGATTCAACGGAGAAACTGTTTGAAAAGCATTCTTCCAAACCGTATAATCCCAAGTTGGCAAATGTTTTCTTTAAAAGTGGTATGATAGAGGCATGGGGCAGAGGATTTGACAAAATCAAGGAGGCTTGTGCAAAGTATGATGGACGCCTGCCGGAATATAATATCAGCGCATCTGGAATTATGGTGCTTTGTAAGGCGTGTGATAAGTATTTGGAGTTGCGGAATGAAGATTCACGTCTTGGTCAAAGTGCCCAAGATAATGACCAAGATGTGACTAAGATGATAATTGCCTTTTGTAAACAGCCACATTCTGCTAAGGAAATTATGGAGTATATTAAAATAAATGATAGGAGCTTTTTTAGAAGGCATTATCTTAATCCTATGATTAAAACAGGACAGTTAAAAATGACAATTCCAGATAAGCCAAAAAGTGGAAATCAAAAATACTATGTTTAGTGATTAATCCGCTCACATCTTGGTCAAAGTGACCAAGATAATGACCAAGTTGTAATAATGAGAATTTAGAAAAATTGTAATTCGCTACATGTGTGTAGCGAATTGGAAAGAATGAGGGAAATAAGTATGACGGAACATCAATGGAAAGAATTATCAAAATATTTTTTGGATAATGGCAATCGAAAGTTATCTACAGAAGAAAAGGAAAAAATAAAATTAGCAATAGATCAAGCAAATTGTTTAAATGAACTACTACAAGTGGCGTTTGCCAGTTTAACTATTGATGCACATAGGTGATTATTGAAAATTTGTGGTGTGGGTACAATTTGGGTACACCAGCTTTGAAACCACATAAACGAGAGATAAAAACGCATCAAAATGATAAGATTTTGTAAGAAAAAGTAATGTAAAACAGGACTTGCAACGAACTGGAAAAAGAGTTCGAGTGATGAAATGGGATTTAAGAACCCAGTGTTTATGTGGGTTTCAAGCAAATTTGTTTAGGTGCCGGCAACGATTTGGCAACATTTTCAACATCACGCACTAAATAATTACATCAATGGCATAAGAAAACCTTGCTGATTTGCGCGAGCAATGAGGAAAATGGGAATGCTTGCATTTCCATTTGACGAATGCCGCGACAACCGCACGACAGTGCGGGTTCAGATATGGAAACTGAATATCGGCAAGGTCTTTTTATGCTTATTTCTGCTTTTTCTTTTTAGCTATTTTCTTTTCTTCTTTCTCGATTTTCTGAAATTCCTCCATAAGCATATCACTGACCGCCTGTGAGGGGACTTTCGCCCAATGCTTTGATGTGTCCAGTTCAGGGTACTTGTACCGCCACTGGTCGTATTCCTCTTTGGTAATCTCGCCCTGTTCCAGTTTGGCGGCTTGCTCCTGCCATGCGTGGAACATATCATACATGGACGTATAAGTGGAATAGTCGGACTTGTCAAGGCGCAAGCAGATTTCCCCGTCAATCTCCCCGATTTTCAGCCCGTACATATCTTCCAACGCAAAGAGTGTGTGCATAAGCCCGATATAGGTATCAATATCCGGTACGGTGAGGGCGTGGGTGCTTATATCAAAGATACCCGCCATTTCTTTTACAAGGTCGTGCTTCGGTGTCCGTGCTTCGGTTTCATACTGTGCCATGCGGACATCAGAGGTCTTTCCGAGAAAACCGAGGATTTCGCCTAACTGTTTCTGTGTCATGCCTTTTCGGTTGCGGAAAAAGCGGATACGTTTGCCGATTGCCATAATAAAACCTCCGTTGTAGGTAAGTAGGTAATCATCCGTATCTGTTATTCCCTGTTTTTCTTTGATACAATACCATCAAAACGTTGGAGGTATTGT
>NZ_CALPDH010000035.1:0-51256 GCF_943193215.1 Acetatifactor aquisgranensis
CTGATAAAATCAAGGTTTCTTGATGCCGGCATATTGGTTTTTATCGTTTTGAGTACTTATAATCCGACTTTAGGGATTCTATATGTGCTTTTAAGCACAGTGCAACTACAGGACGGTTGCATCGGCAGTTATACTACTGGTTCAGATACTGCACCTTGTTGTATGGCGGATGTCCGCAGGAACGCCGTAAACAGGGCGTTTCCGGGAAAACGGTGCGGTTTTTGGTGTGCTTTAAAACACACTTAAAAATACCAACAGGTAAGGTCGGGGATTTTAGAGGTGCTGAAATCACCCGGTGCGTCCTGAAACCGGACAGCCGCAGGAACGCCGTAAATTGGGGATTCTTTGGGGATTGCGGGAGGTGAGGGGTGTGTTTTAAAGCACACGTTGACTACTTTGAGCGTACAATTGTTCTGCCACAGATAACAAATGCCGTGTCCAGTATCAGGACAGCGGCAGTGGCGGAAGGGGACAGTTCCGCTGTCGGTAACACGATAGAATTACTTTTCCTGAACCAGAGAATCAGATTCCCCGTGTGACACTGGTGTGACGGCATCCTGCTATCACTGGAAGGGCGCGGAAAGCGCCGTAAATCGGGCATCCGTGGGGAAAAGAAAGGGTTTCAAGGTGTGCTTTTGGCACACCTTATTTAAACTGCAGGGAAACTAAGGTGTGTTATAACACAGCCTCTTTCAGGAGGCGGAAAGCGAGGATAGCAGAGAGTGAAAAGGAAGTTCTGGAACTGGATCAAAAATGACGCGGGTGGGGAGGAAGAACGCACCCTTGTGCTGAACGGCGAGATTTCGGATGAAACGTGGTACGGGGATGAGGTGACGCCTGCCCTGTTCGCAAAAGAGCTGAATGCCGGGAGCGGCAACATTACCGTGTGGATCAATTCACCGGGCGGCGATGTGTTCGCCGCGGCACAGATTTACAATATGCTCATGGAGTACAAAGGCGATGTGACCGTGAAGGTGGACGCGCTGGCGGCTTCGGCAGCCTCCGTCATCGCTATGGCGGGCACCACGGTGCTGATGTCGCCCCTTGCCATGATGATGATCCACAATCCCATCACCGTAGCAATCGGGGATTCCAAAGAGATGCAGAAGGCGGGGGAGATGCTGGATGAAGTGAAGGAAGGCATTATGAACGCCTACGAGATCAAGACCGGGATAGACCGTAAGAAGATATCCCACCTCATGGATGCGGAGAGCTGGTTCAATGCGAAGAAAGCTGTGGAGCTGGGCTTTGCGGACGGCATCCTGCATGAAGGGGAAAGTACAGATGGATCAGAGGATGCGGCTATGGAGGGCATGATGTTCTCCCGGACGGCAGTGACCAATTCCCTGCTGACCAAGCTGATTCCGAAAAAGCCGGAGGCAAAAGTACCCATTGAGCAGTTAGAGAAGCGTTTACAGTTATTATCACATTAAATTTATGGAGGGAAATGTTATGAGCAAGATTTTGGAACTGAGGGAAAAACGGGCAAAGGCATGGGAGGCGGCAAAGAAGTTCCTCGACAGCAAGCGCGGCGAGGATGGGCTGCTTTCCGCAGAGGACACCGCTGCCTATGAGAAGATGGAAAAAGAAGTGGTGGATTTGGGGAAGGAGATCGAGCGCCTGGAGCGGCAGGCCGCCATTGACGCGGAACTGAACAAGCCCACCTCCGAGCCAATCACCAATAAGCCCAACAACCACCCGGACGGGGAGGAAAAGATAGGCAGGGCAACGGACAATTACAGGAGGACGTTCTGGAACGCCATGCGCCGGAAGAATTTCTTCGATGTGGAGAACGCCCTGCAGGTGGGCACGGATTCCGAGGGCGGCTACCTTGTGCCGGACGAGTTCGAGCATACGCTGGTGGAGGCTTTGGAGGAAGAGAACTGTTTCCGGGGCCTTGCCACAGTCATCCAGACTTCCAGCGGCGACAGGAAAATCCCCGTGGTGGCATCCAAAGGCGAGGCGGCATGGATTGACGAGGAAGGGGCATACCCGGAATCGGACGATTCCTTCGGTCAGGTCTCCATTGGCGCGTTCAAGGTGGCGACCATGATCAAGGTATCGGATGAGTTACTGAATGACAATGTATTCAACTTAGAGGCTTACATCTCCAAGGAGTTCGGGCGCAGGATCGGGACCAAGGAGGAGGAAGCCTTTTTCATTGGTGACGGCAAGGGCAAGCCCACGGGTATCTTAAATGCCACGGGCGGCGCATCCGATGGCGTGACCACCGCCACGGCGAATATCACCTTTGATGATGTGATGGATTTATTTTATTCCCTGAAAGCGCCTTACCGTAAAAAGGCGGTGTGGGTGTTGAATGACACCACGGTAAAGGCTCTGCGGAAGTTAAAGGATAATAACGGAAATTATATCTGGCAGCCGAGTGTGCAGGCAGGGGTGCCGGACATGATCTTAAACCGCCCTTACCACACTTCCTCCTATGTGCCGGAAGTGGCGGCAGGCAGCAAGGTGATGGCGTTCGGTGACTTTTCCTATTACTGGATCGCTGACAGACAGGGCAGGAGTTTCAAACGTCTGAATGAACTGTTCGCGGCCACCGGGCAGGTGGGATTCCTTGCTTCACAGCGTGTGGACGGCAAGCTGATTCTTTCGGAAGCAGTAAAAACCATGAAGGTGAAGGCTTCCGCATCATCAGGATCATAAGAAGGGAGGCGGCAGGGATGGCAGTCCTGACATTGGAGGAAACGAAACAGTATCTCCGTGTTGACAGCAGTGATGAAGATTCGTTCATTTTGGGATTGATTGAGACCGGGGAAAACCTGTGTGCGGATGTGGCACGGATGGAGAAATCGGAACTGGAAGCGCACCTTCCGATGGTGCGGATTGCCGTCCTCTATGCCGCCGCCTACTTGTATGAACACCGGGAGCAGGCAGACCACGGGGAGCTGGTGGGGACGCTGCGCTCCCTTTTATTCGGCATACGGAAAGAGGTGTTCTGATGGCGCTTGGGGAATGGAAGGATAAAATCACCATACAGAAGAGCGTGGCGGGCAATGACAAAGCCGGGAATCACATTTTATCGTGGCAGGATTATTACACCTGCCACGCCTATGTGAACAACCTTTCCGGGAGCGAGTATTGGGAGGCGGCACAGCTTAATGCGGAGAAAGAAGTGTTTTTCCTTATCCGCTATTGCAGTGAAGCCGCCGCCATTGACACGGAGCATTTCCGCATTATCTTCCGGGGACAAGTTTATAACATCACGTTCATTGACAACGTGAAATACCAGAATAAAACCATAAAGCTGCGGGCGGCTTTGGAAAAGAGGTAAAAATGTCTGAAAGAAAAGTATCCATCGAGCAGATGGCGGAGGCGGTCATGGACGGCCTGATCGAGTATGCGGGGCTTGCCACGGACGTGATGAAGGACTGCGTCACCAAAGCCGGGAACACGGTCAAGTCCGAGGCGAAAGCCAATGCCCCGGTTCGGACGGGGCAGTACAAAAAGGGATGGGCTGTGAAAAAGCAGAAGGAGACTGCCAATGCACTGGAACTGGTGGTGCATAACAAAAAGCGTTACCAGCTCACTCACCTTCTGGAGAAAGGCCATGCCAAGCGGGGCGGCGGGAGAGTCCGGGCATTCCCCCATATCGCCCCTGCGGAACAGGCAGGCATCCGGGAACTGGAAGAGGGTATCAAAAGGGGGCTGGAAGGATGAAGCACGAAGAAGTATTGAAGATGATGGGGGAAATGGGGCTGCCCTTTGCCTATGACCACTTTGTCGAGGGCGAATCCCCGGAGCCGCCTTTCCTTGTATTTTTATATCCCAAAGCTGCCAATTTCGCAGCAGACGGGATCGCATATTTCAAAATAAACCAGCTTGACATTGAACTGTACACCGATCTGAAAAACCCGGAACTGGAAGAAACCATAGAGGCTGTTCTGTTAAAGCGCGGTATTTTCTATGGGAAATCGGAGACGTGGATTGAATCGGAAAAACTGTACGAAGTTTTGTATGAAATGGAGGTCTGAAATGAAGAACAACAATAAAGTGAAATTCAATATCTGCAACTGCCATTATGCCCTGCAGAAAACACAGGAGAACGGGGAGATCGGGTTTGAGACGCCCGTGGCAATGCCCGGAGCGGTTTCCATTGCCCTTGACCCCAACGGGGAGCCGGAATCGTTCTATGCGGACGGCATCGAGTATTACATCATAGCCAACAACATGGGCTATGATGGGGATCTGGAACTTGCCCTCATTCCTGAAAGTTTCCGCACGGATGTGTTAAAGGAAGAGGCGGACAACAATGAGGTGCTGGTGGAGAATGCCCATTCCGAGACGGCGGCCTTTGCGCTGCTGTTTGAGTTTGACGGCGACATCCGCAAGATACGCCATGTGCTGTATAACTGTTCCGCAAGCCGCCCCAAGATCGAGGGCAAGACCAATGAGGAGAGCCGGGAGGTGCAGACCGAGACGCTGACCATCAAGGCGCGTCCGCTGGCGAGCGGCTATGTGAAAGCCAAGACCGGGAACAGGACATCTGCGGAGACTTATGCCAACTGGTATAAATCCGTATATCTGCCGGAACCAAAGGCGGTGGATGCAGAGACAGAAGGACAGGGATAAAGGAGGCTGAAAGGATATGAGTATCGTAAGGAAGATTGAGATTGACGGGCAGGATGTACTTTTCAAGGCATCGGCGGCGATTCCGCGCATTTACCGCTTGAAGTTCCAGCGTGATATTTATAAGGATTTGCGGATTCTGGAAAAGAGCATCGGGGAAGGGGATGAGGAAAACTCCAACCTCGATTTATTTTCGCTTGAAATGTTCGAGAATATCGCCTACACGATGGCGAAGCACGCCGACCCGCAGATACCGAATGAAGTGGATGAATGGCTGGACGGTTTCAACACTTTTTCCATCTATCAGGTCCTTCCGCAATTGATAGAACTGTGGGGGCTGAATGTAAAGACGGATGTGGAGGCTAAAAAAAACTTCGCCCAACTGAGCGGGAAATGACCACGCCGCTGTTCCTTCTGCGGTGTGTGCAGCTAGGGCTTTCGATGGCAGACCTTGACCTGCTCTCCATCGGATTAATCAATGATATGTACTGTGAGAGCCGCAATGATTCCTTTTCCTACGCTGTACTGGCTGATCAGGTCGCAATGGATTTATTTTAACGTTAAAATAAATCCATTTATCACAACCAAAAGCATATCCACACCTTCTTAAGAAAACCGCCATATATAGGCATTTCCGGCAACAATGGTGTGGATTTTATATTGATAATTGGAGTGATTTTTAATCCTTAAAATTTACCACTTCCGACACTTTCTGATTTTTCATAATGTTAAAAAATACGGAAATGATGTTTCTAAGCCGTTTCTTAATACTAATTTTTCAGAAAGTATCGGAAGTATCCAAAATGGAATAATTTTTATTTACCAATATTCTTAAAACAATATCCACACCTTTCATGCTGAAAACCATTGAGTTTGCTGGATTTCTTAAAAAGGTGTGGATATGAAATCGGTTGAGATAAATGGACGCATTTTGATTGAAAAAACAGCCTTTTTCTGCTATGATTGGTGGTGGAAAAAGGCTGCAAGCCTTACTTGTTAATCAAAATTTGAAAGGAGTAACAGACATGGAATTTCCTTTTTATGATTCACCCGATACTGCTACGATTATCTGTTGTCATATATTGAAGCGTCAGGCACCTATTCTATATGTATCACATGATGAAGATGACGGAATGTGGCAATTTCTATGCGGAGAAACACATGAAACAGATGAAGCAAAGTTAGTATCTTTAAAATGGGTTTTTGATTTAGATAACTCTGTTAGTACCTTAAAGGATATGCCTTGCGGTTACTATGCAGAAAGAAAAACCCAAGATGATGATTGGATTATCAGAAAGCGATAACTTTCCATTTGTAGGGATGATGTAACAGCGGATGAAAACTGAATACTTTTTACATAGGCACTTGCCATAACAGCAGGTGTCTTTTTTTATGCTTTTTTTCAGGGAGCCTGCGGGCTTCCTTTTTTCGTGGGGAAGGAAGGTGAGGGGGAGTGGCATCAAGGATACAGGGCATTACGGTAGAGATTGGCGGCGATACCACGAAACTCACCGCCGCCTTAAAATCAGTCAATACCGATATCCGCACCACGCAGTCACAGTTACGGGATGTAAATAATCTTCTGAAACTGGACCCCGGCAACACGGAGCTATTAGCACAGAAGCACCGGCTCCTTGCGGATGCGGTGCGGGAGACGAAGGAAAAGCTGGAAACCCTGAAAGCCGCTGCGGAACAGGCAAACGAGGCGCTGGCAAAGGGTGAGATCACACAGGAGCAGTACGATGGCTTGCAGAGGGAGATCATCGAGACCGAGGAACGGCTGAAAAGCCTCGAAGAACAGGCGAACCAGTCAGCGGTGGCGGTGCAGAAGATCGCCGCCGTGGGTGAGGACTTAAAGAACTTAGGGGATAAGATTTCCGGGGTGGGGACCACCCTCACCAAGACCGTGACCACGCCCATCGTGGGGCTTGGCACGATGGCGGTAAAGACCGCCGCAGATTTCGATACCGCCATGAGCCAGGTCGGTGCTGTTTCCGGGGCAACGGGGAAAGACCTTGATGCCCTGCGGGATAAGGCAAGGGAGATGGGGAGCAAGACCAAGTTCTCCGCATCGGAGGCAGCCGAGGCCATGAACTACATGGCGATGGCGGGCTGGAAAACTTCGGATATGCTCTCAGGCATTGAGGGCATCATGAATTTGGCGGCGGCATCCGGGGAGGACCTTGCGACCACTTCCGATATCGTAACGGACGCACTTACCGCTTTCGGCCTTACCGCAGCAGATTCCGGGCATTTCGCGGATATCCTTGCGGCGGCCAGTTCCAATGCGAACACCAACGTATCCATGATGGGCGAGACCTTCAAATACTGTGCGCCCATTGCCGGGGCGCTTGGCTTTTCCGCGGAAGATACCGCAGAGGCAATCGGGCTGATGGGCAATGCGGGCATCAAGTCCACCCAGGCTGGTACTGCGCTCCGCACCATCATGAGCAACCTTTCCGGGGAAGTGAAGATTTGTGGTTCGAGCATCGGGGAGGTCACAATCGCCACCACCAATGCGGACGGGAGCATGAGGGATCTGAGTGCCATCCTCGCTGACTGCCGGACGGCATTCGGCGGGCTGTCCGAGTCCGAAAAGGCAGCGGCGGCAGAGGCGCTTGTCGGCAAAAATGCCATGTCGGGATTCCTCGCCCTGATGAATGCCGCCCCTGCGGACATCGAGAAGGTGAGCAGCGCCATAGCGAACTGTGACGGGAAGTCTGCGGAAATGGCGGCTACCATGCAGGATAACCTTGCCGGGCAGCTTACCATTTTAAAGAGCCAGTTGGAGGAGCTTGCCATTTCCTTTGGTGAAATCCTCATGCCTGCCATCCGCCAGATCGTCACATGGGTGCAGGGCTTTGTTGACAAGCTGAATGGCATGGACGAGGGGACGAAGAACACCATCGTCACCATAGGACTCCTTGCGGCGGCAATCGGCCCGGTATTAATCATTATCGGGAAAGTTGTGTCAGCGGTGGGCAGCATTATGACATTCATCCCCACGCTGATCGGCGGCATTTCCAGTATCGGCGGAGGGCTTAGTGCGCTGTGGGGCATCCTTGCGGCGAACCCGGTAACACTGGTCATTGCGGCAATCGCGGCTCTGATAGCCATTTTCGTGGCGTTGTGGAATAACTGCGAGGGCTTCCGTGAGTTCTGGATCAATCTGTGGAATGTGATAAAAGATGCCGCCATAGCCGTGTGGAATGGATTAAAAGACTTTTTCTCCAATATCTGGAATGCCATCACCGGGGCGGCGCAGGCCATATGGAACGGGCTGAAAGATTTCTTTAGCGGCTTATGGGAAGGGATAAAGAACATCTTCCAGACTGTGCTTGATGTGATAAAGACGCTCATCGTGGCGCGGTTCGAGTTTTACAAAACCATTATTACAACCGTGCTGAATGTGATTCAGACGGTGGTCTCCACGGTATGGAATGCGGTAAAAAATGTGATTGAGACCGTGACCAATGCCATCGGCTCTTTCCTTTCCTCCGCATGGGAAGCAATACGCAATACCGTCACCACGGTAATGGAGGCGATACGGAATGTGATCACTTCTGTATGGGAGGCCATCAAGTCAGCAGTAACGGCGGTGCTTTCCGCCATCAAGGATGTGGTGGTCTCTGCATGGGAGGCGATAAAGAATGCCATTTCCACAGCAATGGAGGCGATACGTTCTGCGGTCATTGCCGCATGGGAAGCCATCAAGAGCGCGGTATCGGCTGCAATCGAGGCGATAAAAAATGTGGCTGTGGCGGCATGGGAGGCCATCAAGTCAGCGGTCATTTCCATTATGGAGGCGATAAAGAGCGCCATCACCGCTGCATGGGAAGCCATCAAATCCGCAGTCAGTTCTGTGGTCAATGCGATAAAGGAAGTCATCACCAGTGTGTGGAATGCCATCAAATCTACAGTCACAAACATTGTGGGCGGTTTGAAGGATGCGGTGGTAAATGTATTTAACAGCCTGCTCTCAGGAATCAAGAACGCCATGAGCGGTATCGCCGGGGCGGTGAAGAGCGGATTCGATGCGGCCATTAATTTTATCAAGAGCCTGCCTTCGCAGGCATTGCAGTGGGGCAAGGATATCATCGGCGGCTTAATTGATGGTATTAAAGCGAAGATTAGCCATTTGGTGGACAGTGTGAAGGATGTGGCAGGGACGATTGCGTCCTTCCTGCATTTCTCCGAGCCGGACGAGGGGCCGCTTTCTAACTTCCACACCTTTATGCCGGATATGATAGATTTACTTGGAAAAGGAATCCGTGGGAATTTAGGGAAGCTGACCGGCCCCATGAAGGAACTGGCGGGAATGCTTATCCCTGCCACGGATTCCATGACGGCGGGGGTGCAGGCGGCAGGAGGTTCCGGCGGCAGTTCTTCATTGGCGGCAAGGCTGGATGCCATGTATGAAGTGGTGACAAAGTATCTGCCCAGGTTAGCGAACAGCCAGGTAGTATTGGATTCCGGGGTGCTGGTCGGGGAACTGTCAGACGGGCTGAACCGGGAGCTGGGAAAGGCGTATTCATGATAAGGAAATTCAGGCTTATAAACGGGGAGGGGATGTCATGGGATTTGAATGCCAGGGCATCCTTTTTCCATTCCATTGGCGGTTTCGGCTATAAGGACGGGACGCAGTATGAACAGATCGGAACGGACTTCATCCCTCTGGAGGAATTATTCTCACAGGGCGTGATGGCTGGGCGGATATTTTTTGGCGGCAGGGATGCCTATGTGAATTACCGGGCATTCTCCCGGTTCGTCCGGGCAGTTCCGCTGACCCTTGTGTATGAGATGGAGGAGGCTTTCCGCGTCCCGGTGCGGATGACGGAGATCGCAAAGAGTGAACTGATCACTGGCGGTGCGGGCTTAGACTGCGAGGTGGCTTTCACGGCGACAGGACAGTTTTATAAAAATGTTTCCGGCTACAGCGGCACCCTATCCATCGGCGGGAAAATATACCCTTACGAATACACCTACGCCTATGCGGACGTGACGCAGAACACCCTCCTGATCGACAGCGACAGCCACGGGGACAGCCCATGCAGGGTGACGGTGTACGGCCCCTGCACGAATCCCGTATGGAAGCACTATGTAAATAATGTCCTGTACGAAACGGGAAGGTATGAGGGGAATATCCCGGACGGGCATAAGCTGGTCATCGACACCACGCAGATTCCCTACAGCATCACGGAGCGGGGCGTCAGTGACGAGGTGGTGGCGGACAGGTACCAGATGTGCGATTTTACCACGGAGCGGTTCTTCCACCTGCAGTACGGCAGCAACCGCATTTCCGTGGTGCATGAGGGGCTGAACATCTTAAATGTGATGGTGGAAGGGAGGATCAGCTATGAGACCGTATAACGTGGAAATCTTTACGCAGGACTTTGAAATGGTGGGAAATACCAATGTAAATGAGATCACCTACAAAGAGGACTATTTATCATCAGACGGCAATACCGTGACGGTGCTTGCCCTGCCCGGTGTGAAGAAGCAGGACTATATCCGAATCAGCAGAGGGGATGAAGAGTATGCCGGAATCGTGACGGAAATCGGCTATGGGACGGATAAATCGAAAAAGTTACAGACCATTTCCTATAAGCCATTGATGGAGTTGCTGAATACGGATGTGCTTTTCGATGTAGACCTGCAGGGGCAGGGCAGCATGGAGCAGTTTATCTGTGACCGCATCCGTGAAATGTTTATTACCAATGAGGATGAAATGCAGAATATCAAGGGGCTTTCGGTCAGTGCGGCCACCGCCACAAAGGACTGGAGCCTGCACATCACGCCCTCCGATAAGGGCGGGCATTACAACATCGTAAACCTCATAGATTCCGTGATCATCCCGGCAATGGAAAAATACAGCATCCTTGTAAAGACAAAGCTGGATATCCAGAACCGGGAAGTGCAGATCATTGTGGGGAGGGCGGCGGCTGGCATCATCACCATAGAGAGCGACCTTCCAAACATCATCAAAAAAAGCGTCACGATAAAACAGGTCAGCGCCGATGTGAATAAACTGGTGATCTATGACAGTTCTGATTATGAGAAGAAAAGGGTATATTTTCTCCACCCGGATTTGGGCTATGACACGAAAGACCGTGACCGCATTACCCCGGTGGTGTGTGAGATGCAGTCTGTTTCCCATGAGGAGGGGAACAGCTTTGAGAGCGCGGCAATCAGCGCCGCCCATAACAAGTTTGCCAACCTTTCCTATTCCAATCTGATAGAACTTACCATGATGAACGGTGACGCGCTGGTGAAGCCGGAGGAGCTGGAATTCGGGCAGGTGGCGGACATCATATCTGACGGGCAGAGTTACCGGAGCATCCTCACGGGCAGGGAGCGGGGGAAGAACACAAAGCTGGTGTTCGGCACGGTGCGGCTGGACTTGACGAAGATATTAAGGAGGCAGGAGAATGGCTGACAACATCACATTAAAAACCTATAAGGGCGGGAACGTGACCCCGCAGGATGACGCCATCATCTACGAGACGGCGATCCCCGGCAGCGGCATCTTCAAAGGGTGTGAGGTCACATATGCCAGGGGCAATGTCCTTCATATTTCGCAGGGTTTTGGCATGATACGGGGGCGCTTTTTTGAAGTGTATGAAACAGAGATTGACGTGCGCCTTGCGGATGTGGGGGAAACCCTGCAGGGGAGGGTGTATATCCACCTTGATTTATCCAATGCGGATGAGCCAATCAAGATACTGGCACAGGCGGCATTGGAACTTCCGCCATTGGATGCGGATGTGAACATTAATTACAACAATTCCTCCTATGACCTTGAACTTGCCATTTTCACGGTATCTTCCGCAGGGCTTAGTGGCCTTACGAAAGTATTCCCCACGCTGAAAGCCGGGAGCGGCGGTGGAGGCGGCGGAGGGGAGACCCTCACCCGTGCAACCTCTTATGCCGTAGGGGATGCGGTGACGGCAGTGGGCGCTCCGGGGTGGGCAACTTTTGTCTGTACACAGGCAGGCACCACGGCGGCATCGGAGCCCTCCGGGTATTCGAGGATCACGAAAGCCGGGGATAAGGTCTTAGATGGTACCGCAGTGTTTACGGCAAGGAACATCATCGGGGAACTGGACGGTGTCATTTCCGATGTTTCCAGTATGGGGGAATCCATGACGGAACTGGATTCCAAAGTAACGGAGATGATGAGCAGCACCGGCCTTGTGATGAAACTGGTGAGCCTTGACGAGTACCGGGCATTGGAAAGCTACAGTGCAAGCACCATTTATCTCTGCTATGAAGATGAAACAACAAAACGTGTGACGCGGATTTTCGTGGGTGAGGACAGGGTGTATGCGGCGGGCGTTAAGGTGACGTACCAGATCGACAATGGATATGCGTTAGAAAGAACTGTGCCGGACAGGGAGGATGCCATTGCCGCCGCGCCGCCTGCCGCATTGGAGGGCTATGCCTTTGTGGGATGGCGGCAGGATGATTCCGCGGAAAAGAAGGTGCTTTCGGAATATATCATCAGTTCGGAGGAACCGGTCACGCTCTATGCGGTGTTCAAAAAGCAGATGGCCATCGGGCTGATGCCAAACGGCGGCACCCTTACGGAGTCCGGTGCAAAGGAAAGTTTCACCGCATCCTGCTATTACAATAACGGGAATGCACAGAGCGAACCTACCGAGGTTCCGGCAAGCCCCTACACACGGAAGAATATGTCCTTCTGCGGATGGAGCATTGATTCCCTTTCAACGCCGAGCTATAAGCCGGGGGAATCTGGCGTATTTCCTGCGGGTACTACCCTCTATGCCATGTGGGTGACAACGGAGTATGACTTCCCCTACACAGGGAATTATGTACAGTTCGTTATCCCACAGGACGGCATTTATGAGTTTGAGGTATGGGGTGCTTCCGGGGGTGCTGCAAAAGTGGACTCCCTTACGGCAGAAGGCGGCCTTGGCGGGCATTCCAAAGGGTACAAGAAGATGAAAAAGGATGAAGTGGTTTATATTTTTAACGGTGGATCACCGAATGGCACGTCAGCGGGGGCAAACGGAGGTGCGGGAGGCTACAGTTACTCAAGCAGCAAGCAGTATGGGGCGGGAGGCGGCGGTTCCACCCATGTGGGTACAAAATCGGGATATCTCGGCTCCACCAGTTCCAGCGGCTTAAGCTATGCCAACCGCTCCTGTGTCCTGATCGTGGCAGGCGGCGGAGGCGGTGGGGGAATTGACAATGGGACAGTCCATAAAGGCGGTGATGGAGGCGGTGAGCGTGGGGGAAACGGCTCAGGAGGTGCTTTAGGCGGGCGGCAGATATCCACAAGCAACAGCCCTTCTGAAAATTTTGGCGTGGGGGATTATTATTCAGGAAGCGGCACCTGCTATTCCGGCGGCGGAGGCGGGTGGTTCGGCGGCAACTATGGCCTGCGCGGGGAATCCGGCGCAGGGGGCTCCGGCTATGTGGACGGGGTCGCACCATTTACCCATAATGGGAAATATTACCCTGCGGAGACCGAGGCAGGGGTGAACGAAGGACACGGCAAGGCATTCATCCGGTATGTGGAATGCGCATAAACAGGAAACGGCACCGAAGAGGTGCTTTTTTTCTTACACAAAATTTGAAGGAGGAAACAGAATGAAGAATTTTATCGAGGCGGCGCAGTATGCGTTTGCGGCACTCGGCGGTGCGCTGGGTGCGGTCATGGGAGGCTTTGACGGCTTCCTTTACGCACTGGTGGTATTCGTGGTGGTGGACTACATCACCGGGCTGATGGCGGCTGCGGTGGAGAAAAAGCTGTCCAGTGAAGTGGGCTTCAAGGGCATTTTTAAGAAGGTGATCATTTTCAGCCTTGTGGCGGTGGGGCATATCTTAGATGCGCACGTCATCCGGGAGGGGAGCGTCCTGCGGACGGCGGTCATCTTCTTTTACCTTTCCAATGAAGGTATCTCCATCCTGGAGAATGCCGCGAGGACGGGGCTGCATATTCCGGAGAAGCTGAAAGCCGTGCTGGAGCAGTTGCGGGAGGAAAAAGGGAAGTGATATGCTGCACAAATTTTCTGATGATGTTTGTGCAGTTTATATTCCTGTTCCTGCTTGCTATTATGCCCGTTCAGAGCGAAGATGTCTGTTACCGGGGAAGCCGGAATACAGGGACGGAGGGATTACGGATGAGGGCATACGGTGAAATGGAGATGCACGGGAAGTACACGCTGGAGGATTTCGGCGGCTGGTCGAGGAACCACACCAAAGCGGCATCCATCCGCAGATGGAAACGCCCGCTGAAAAAGAGGGCAAGGCAGGTGTGCCGCGCCATGCTGAGACGGATGGAAAGATAACAGGATATTTTGTAAAAGGGCATCGCTGCGACGGTGCTTTTTTCGTGCGCAGAAAGAGAGGGAAATGGAATGAATTTAGTACAGAATTACCTTACGCAGTCCGGCTGCTATAAGACGGGGAAGAAAATTACCGTAAAGGGGCTTATGATCCACTCGGTGGGATGCCCGCAGCCAAAGGCGGATGTGTTTATGAAGAACTGGAACAGGGCTGACGCAAACGCCTGCGTCCACGCCATCATTGAGCCGGACGGGGATGTGTACCAACTGCTCCCGTGGGAACACCGGGGCTGGCACTGCGGCGGCAGTGCGAACAATACCCACATCGGCGTGGAGATGACGGAGCCTGCCACTATTAAATATACAGGCGGCGCGAACTGGACGGAGACCGGGGACGGTGGGAATACGAAAGCCCATGTGCTTGCCACATATAAATATGCAGTGGAATTATTTGCACACCTTTGTCAGCAATACCGTTTAGACCCTTTGGCGGATGGTGTGGTGATTTCCCATTCGGAGGGATGTAAGAGGGGCATTGCCAGCAACCACGGAGACGTGGAGCATCTGTGGTCTAAGTTCGGCCTTACGATGGAGCAGTTCAGGAAAGACATTAAGTCAGCTATGGACGGTGGCACAGCGGAGGATTCCCTTACTGCCATTATGGGAAAGCCTGCGGCAACGGCAGAGCAGATGAAATCTTATCTGAAAAAGAAAAATCCGTCCGTGGCACAGACCGTACTGGATATGCTCCCGCTGTACCTTTCGGAAGGTGAGGCGGAGGGCGTGAGGGGTGACATCGCCTTTGCACAGTCCTGTCTGGAAACAGGGAATTTCGCTTTCTCCGGCTCGGCAGTCACCCTTTCGCAGAATAATTTCTGCGGGCTTGGGGTGACGCAGAGGGGCAGAGCAGGGCTGTCCTTTGACACGCCGCAGCTTGGCATCCGGGCGCAGGTGCAGCACCTCAAAGCCTATGCCTCCACGGATGCATTGATAAATGAGAAGATCGACCCGCGTTTCCGCTATGTTACAAGGGGCTGCGCTCCCTATGTGGAGTGGCTCGGCCAGAAGGAGAACCCGCAGTGGAAAGGCTGGGCGGCAGGGGAGAAGTATGGGGAGAAGATTCTTTCCATCCTGAAAGCCGTTATGGATGAGGGGAAAGTGCAGTTCATGGAGAGTATCACGCTTTCCGCACCCTACATGGTGCGCATATCTATCCCCGACTTAAATATCCGCCGCGGCCCCGGAACGTCATATCCTAAGACGGGGAAGTTTACTGGCGTGGGCATTTTCACCGTGGTTGAGGAAAAGGACGGCTGGGGGCTTTTGAAAGCCTATGCGGAAAAGAGGGACGGGTGGATTTCTCTAGCGTACACCACACGGATTTAAGGGAAAATGATAGACAAAAGGCAGGGCATATGTTTGTGTAGTATTTCCGCAGACAGTCCTTGCTAATCCTGCATTTTGGAGCGAACATGTGTACTAAGGGAACGGGGAAGCCCGCCCCATTCCTGAAATCACAGGGCAGAAAGGATAGAAAATGAAAGCAGAAGAACTGGAAACCATCATGGATGCCGTCCACAATGCACTGGAGGCGGTGAGATGTCTTGATTCGGAGACAAATAAAAACATGGTGCTGATCTCCAAGAAAGAACTGAAAGCCTATCTGGGAGGGAATCTGGAAGGAAAACTTGTGGATGCATACAGGATACTGGAGGCGGAAATTTCCGGCGAAAGCTGAACCTGTAAAAAGTAACTGAATACCGCAGAACGGAAAGCAAGCCCCGGCATCTGGAACGATGCTGTGGGCTTGTTTTGACTGCCCATGAGGGAAAAGACAGCCGGATTTTTGCGTGGTTTTACGGTGCGGGTTCAGGGAATGTAAGAGGGCATTTATATAGGAAGAAAGCGGCCAGAACGCTTGACTTTACGGGCTTTCAGAGTGATTAATAGACTACCAAAAAAGAAAGGAGCGGATGCAGATGCGTATACGGAAAGTTGCGATATATGCCAGAGTTTCAACAGAGCATGAGGCACAGCTTTCAGCATTGGAGAACCAGGTGCAGTATTATGATGACCTGATTGACAGGCACCCGGACTGGGTATTGTACCGCCGGTATATCGATGAAGGGATTACAGGCACCTCCATATCCAAACGTAAAAATTTCGTGCGGATGATGGAGGACGCAAAAGACGGACATTTTGACTTAATCGTCACGAGGGAGGTATCGAGGTTCGCAAGGAACACGGTGGACACCCTCCAGCAGACGAGGTTATTGAAACGGATGGGGATTGAGGTGTATTTCACCGAGGACGGCATATGGACCATGAACGATGAGGACGGGGAGCTTAGGCTGACCATCATGGCGACCCTTGCACAGAACGAATCGAAAAAGACATCCATGCGCGTGAAGGCGGGGCAGATGGTGTCCTTCCAGAACGGGGTGATCTACGGCACCGGGAACGTGCTTGGATATGATAAGGTGGGGCCGGAATACGTCATCAACGAGACGCAGGCAAAAACGGTCAGGAAGATATACGATATGTACCTTTCAGGCAATGGCTACCAGAAAATAAAAAGGCAGCTTGAAAAGGACGGCGACCTCACGGCGATGGGTAAAAGCCTCTGGCATTACGCCACCATCGGCCATATCTTAAAGAACCGCCTCTACTGCGGCGAACTGGAATACCGGAAGGAATACGTGCCGGACTACCTCGAACAGAAAAGGGCGAAGAACAACGGGGAGCTTGACCGCGTCATCGTGGAAGGGAAGCACCAGCCCATCGTCACCAAAGAGGAATTTGAGAGGGTGCAGGGCCTGCTTGCGGAGAGGAATGCGGAATCGCGGAACTACCGGAAGAACAAGGGCGTCTATTCGGAGGACCTCTGGCGGAGGAAGCTGCGCTGCCAGTGCGGCCATGCCTTTGCGAAGACCAAGTGGCATACCAAGACGGACTTCGTCACCTACACCTATAAATGTTATGACCAGACCCGGACGGGGACCATATCAGCAAGGCTGAAAAACGGCCTGAGCATCGAGGGCGTCTGCCGAGTGCCGCTGGTGCAGGACTGGAAGATGTACACGATGGCGCAGAAAGTCCTCCACGCCGTATTCGATGACCCGGAGGAGACAGTCAGGAATGCGGCGGCAGTGCTTGGGTGCGGCATTGCCGGGGTGGAGCAGGCGGAAGTCCTGCGGGATAAATCCATCATAGAGGAACGGCTGAAAAAAGAACAGGGGCGCTACGAGACGCTCCTTGACATGAGGATGAACAACGAGATACCGAAGGAGGTATTCAGCCGCAAGCAGCAGGAGGTTGAAAAAAAGATCGCGGAGCTGGAACAACAGATGATGCAGTACGGTGATGTGAAGCCTGCCACGGATGCAGATGTCAGCGGCAAGCTGGATGGCCTGCAGAGGCTCATGGAGCAGTTCACCATGCCGGAGGACGGTGAGTTTTCAGAAGAGGAAATGGATAAATATGTGTCCGGGGTAAGAGTTTATGAAGACCGCTTCGAGTGGCTTTTAAACTTAAATCCCGATGCCCGCGGGGGACTGGATAATGATGCCGGTTCCCCTGTTTATTTTAAGAAGATAACGGTCACGCCGGATGACGAGCGGGCATGGTTCAAAAAGCACCCGCAGTGGTCAAAGTCTAACAGGTACGCGGAACTGGAGGCGTGGATATTCATTTAAAACGAAAGAGAGACAGGGCGGAATGGCTGTGGCGCAGCCTTTCCGTCCTGTCCGGCACTTTGCGGTTACAATTCTGTGTCCATTTCTTTTACTTCTGTTGGCAGGCATTTCCCTAAAAACATCGCTTTACAGTCGGAAAAGCCTAACAGGTAGGCGAGCATCCCAAACCGGGACCCCAGCGCGTTCTGCTCGCTGACGTACCGGTCAATCAGCAGCCGGATTTCTTTTGATAAATCCATCCTTTCCAGTTCGCCGGAGTATACGTCAGACTTTCGGAGAATCGCCTGATATTCCCCGTCACCGCTTACAATTCCATTCATGACGCCGTTCATGCGGGTATCCATGAGCTGGTACAATGCAGAATCTTTTTCCAATCCAATCCCTCCTTCCGTGGTGTCGTATCTTAACTCTGAATTTGGGAGTTGGCAAGAGGGAAAAGAAAAAAGCCGGAAACTATCTTGTGGCATCCGACATTTTCTGATAAAATATTCATACGGGTGCTGCCATAACGGTAGGCGGCTAGTTCTTCTGCGGAGGGACTGTGACCCTCCGATTACATAGAAACCTGCCTGCAGGAATCTGGGAAAGGAGGGCTGAGTGGATGTTGACGATTGAAGGATTGATTTCAGTGCTTGGCTTATGCCTGACCTGCTTCGGTCTCGGATACGCCATCGGAAGCAAGGATAATAATAAACCACAAAAATAGCCGCCCTCAGTCTAGCAAACTTAGCGGCTATTTTTGTAGCTAATAATCTGGACTAGCCGTCTATCGGCAGTACCTTTATGTAAATATATCTTAGCAGATTTATACGGAATTGTCAAATCAGGCGGAATGTTCCGCTGAAATGATTTTATACCGGATTCCGCATAAAAACAAGGGGTTTTAGCGGCAAAATCGCAATTTGTCGAATCAAAATCGGGGTGGGGTAAATTCCTCACAGGTGGGGTAAAAGGGGTAAATATTTTTACCCCGGGGTAAAAAGTCATCAAAATCTAACAGCGGCACAGGCGGCTATCAATAATTGATGCCATAGGAATTTTCGTACTCGCAGGCAAAAGTAAAGAGAAATGGCTTGAAATCAAGGGATTTTGAGCTTGGAGGGGTTCACCGGGGTGGCTGGTGGGCTCCTCTTTTTTGCGTTTGGGGAGACCGCTGTGAATATGGCGATTGGGGATGGAAGTATACTATCACGCAAAACTGCTGACTTTTGCGTGATAGTATGAGTTTTGCGTGAAAGTATAGGGTTTTGCGTGATAGTTTGGAGTTTCGCCTGTTTGTATGCAAATGCTGTTGAAATTTGGCGGTATTGTCGAATTTTATAAAGGAGGTTTAGCTTTCGGCAGATCCAATATGCAAGGTGTCTGCAATGCTGTGACCACGGTAAATAGGTATGTAATAAATCAGGGGAAAGGGCTACCTGTGTAACCGCTTTGGTGCTTTTCATTCCCAGAAAATAGTCATTTCGTGCTGGTGGGTAAAAAATAGAAAATATTGTGGTATAATTCAGAGAGTGTATTTGCTTTAGAAGGACTGGCATTCTGCCGAAGTAATAGGAAACAGTCTATGAAGTTAATAAGAAAAGCACCGAAAATCTGAAATCCTATATGCAGCGACAGTGGAGCCCTTCAGGGGGAATGGCTGGCACGATCAGGGAGATGAAGTGGTGGGAAATTCAGTTTTGTATTTTTTAGCGGAATATATAAGGCATGACGCTTACATTAAAATGAAAAACAGGAGGCACGATAATGACGCAGTACAAAGTGTTAATTATAGAAGATGATCTAGGCGCGGCACAATCCATTAGCAGTTTTTTAAGCACGTGGGGGTTTCAATGTGAATATCTAAAAGATTTCAGCAAGATAACAGAGCAGTTTATCAGGTTTAAGCCGGAGATTGTTTTATTGGATATCACGCTTCCTCATTATAATGGCTATCATTGGTGTGAAGAAATAAGGAAGGTTTCAAAAGTCCCGATCATCTTTATTTCTTCAATCAGCGATAATCTGAACATGATTTTAGCAATGAATATGGGCGGAGATGATTTTGTGGTAAAGCCCTTTGACCTTAATTTCCTGCTTGCAAAGATCAATTCCCTTTTGCGGCGGACTTATGATTTCCAGGGGGCAATGAATGTAGTTGCCTGCGGTGATGTGGTATTGGACTTGGATAATGCAAAACTGCAATACAATGGAACTGTGCTGGAACTGTCGCGTAATGATTTTATTATCCTAAAAGAGCTTATGACCCACAGTGGGAAGAGCGTGTCCCGTGATGACCTCATGCAGGCATTGTGGAACGATAATACTTTTGTTGATGATAATACGCTGACGGTAAATATAACGAGGGTGCGGAACAAATTAAGCAGGATCGGGCTTGAGGATTTTATTATCACCCGGAAAGGAATGGGTTATCAGGTTGGATAAAAAGCGTTTTCTGATTCAATATATGAAAGATAAATATAAAATGGTGATCGTGTTTGGCGGGTTGATTGTATGTAACTTTTTTATGTATTTTCTTTATGATGTACGCATGGAACCAATCCTGTACACAACATTCCTGCTCATCCTGTTTGTTCTGCCTTTTGCAGTCCGGGATTTGCGCCGGACATACTGGAATTGCGAACGGCTGAAAAAGATAGAACAATCCGGAGTGCCTGTTATGCCTGACCTGCCGGAGGCTGATACGCTTTTAGAAAAAAGTTACCAGCAGGTCATCGGAAAGATGATACAGGCATGGCAGGTCGAACGTGCCAAACAACGGGAAATAAATGCAGAGAGGGACGATTACTACACGCTCTGGACGCACCAGATAAAGACCCCCGTCTATTCTATGGATTTGATGTTACAGACAGGTGACGCCACCCCGTCTAAGTGGAAAACAGAATTGTTACAGATATCGCGGTATATAGATATGGCGCTAAAGTATCTGCAGTTGGAAGACCGGCATTCCGATTTGTGCCTAGAGCAAGTGGAGTTGCTGCCCCTGGCACAGGAGGCGGTAAAAAAACATTCTGTTGTTTTGATTGCAAAACGTTTAAGGATTGACTTGCATAATTTGAGCGGCACAGTTCTCACGGATAAAAAATGGATGTTATTTATTTTGGAACAGCTAGTTTCCAATGCAGCAAAGTATACGGAACAGGGCGGTATTGCAATATACCAGCCAGCCCCATTGCAGATCTGTGTCAGCGATACTGGTATAGGGATAGCTGCGGAGGATTTACCCCGCCTGTTTGAAAAAGGATATACAGGTTTCAATGGGCGTATTCATCAAAAGTCTACGGGCTGTGGGCTGTATATGTGCAAAAAGGTATCACTTTTGTTAGGATATACAATTACTGTTTCATCACAAGTGAATAAGGGAACAACGGTAACAATCCATCTTCCGTCAGATGATTTTTCCGTTGCGGATTAGCAACCTTACAACGGATGTAAGGTTAAGGCAGGAAATGTCACATAAATCTATGGCAGACACTTCCTGCTGTTTTTATAATATGAATCAGAAATTATGCAAAGCAGATATTCTAATTCAACGAAAGAAAATGCCTGCATTTTTGAGTCATAGAAATTCGACTAAAAAACAGAATGAAAGGAACATGCATATGAATATTCAAAACGATACCCTGCTGATGGTGGAACATCTGCGGAAAATTTATAACAGCCGGTTTGGCGGTAATCAGGTAGAAGCATTAAAAGATGTCTCATTCAGCGTGGAACAGGGTGAGTTTATTGCAGTCATGGGCGAAAGCGGTTCCGGGAAAACAACGCTACTCAATCTTTTAGCTGCATTAGACCGTCCTACCGAGGGAAAGATTTTACTTGCCGGAAAAGATATTACGCAAATCAAGGATAGCAATATTTCACGGTTCCGGCGCGAGAATTTAGGGTTTGTCTTTCAAGACTTTAACCTGTTAGACAATTTCTCCCTGCGGGACAATATCTATCTCCCTCTTGTGCTTTCCAATACTGCAAAGAAGCAAATGGAAAGCCGTTTAGAACCGTTGGCAGGGCAGCTTAGGATTTCCGATATTTTAGAAAAGTACCCGTATGAAGTATCGGGAGGTCAAAAACAAAGGGCGGCTATTGCCCGTGCGTTAATTACTGCACCTAAACTTGTTCTTGCAGATGAACCTACGGGCACTGTTAAGTTGGTACAACTATGATCACAAAAAAGAAATGCCCGTGACGTGCTGGTCATTGTCCATTCTGATTTCGGAGATCACGGAGCGCCAGAGGGTCCGCTTTTCTTCCCGTTCCAGGCCGTCATAGATGGTTTTGAAATCCTGGGAAAGAAGGTTCTCTATTGCCGCAAAGTCTGGGCGCTGATCTGCGGCGGGTTCCGGCTTTTCTTCCAGCATGGCGTTATATTTGTCATAGTCCCGTTTGTATTCCTCTATGTCGATTAGATCATTGACATATAAATCCTTAAGCCTGGACAGCTTCCGGCGGACAGCGGCCCGGTCAACGGAGGCGGCAGCCTTCCGGCGCTTTTCTTCCTGCACTTCCCACGCCAGGCGGTATTTTTCCAGTTCTTCCCCCAGGTGGTCAAAAAGCCACTTTTCCACCACGTCTTCCCGTATAAACTTGTTATGAGAGCAACGCCCACGCTGAAAATATTGATTACAACGATAATAATAATAGCCTTTTGTGAAGGCACCCACTAATTTGTGGCGGCATTCCTCACAGACAAGCAGGGACGTGAAAAGGAATACCCGGCCAGTGGGGGTGCTTTTCGCATTGTTCCCCAGAAGTTTCTGGACCCGTTCAAATTGCGCCGGGCTGATCACGGCTTCACAGAAATTTTCATTGTACCTGCCGTTTTTGTCGTATACGCCAATGGCCAGTTTGTCCCGCAGCATACGGCGGAAAGTGGCGTCACACCAGTTCACCCCATAGGTTTCCCGGATATACTTCACGGTGGCCCGCTGGGAGATCGTGGCCTCAAAATGGTTGAAGGCGTCCTGCAATATGGCTGCCTTTTCCGGGATAACCTCAAAACGTTTCTGGTCATTCACCCGGAGCCAGAAGGGGCAGGACCCGGAAACCACGGTGCCATGGTTGATTTTGCTGTCAAACACAACGGCAATTCTTTCCCCGTCCAGATCGGCTTCATTCTGGGCAATGGATAACCGCAGGTTAATGTATAACCGCCCGCTGGCGGTGGTTGTGTCGTATCCTTCCCCGTCATCAATGGTCTTCCAGCCGCAGCCGTGGGCTTCCAGCACTTCCATGACCTTGTAATAGTCCGCCACGGAGCGGAACCAGCGGTCAAGGCGGCAGAACAGCAGGAGATCAACGCCGTCCCGCTTGACTAAATCCATCATGCGGAGAAATTCCGTTCTTTTGTGCATGTTCTTCCTGGCTGTCTTTGCGGCGTCAATGAAGACCCCCACGATCACCCAGCCCCGTTCCCGTGCGTATGCTTCCAGCCGTTCCTGCTGGGCTTCCAGTGATAAGCCTTTGATTTTTTGTTCTTCTCCCGATACTCGGATATATAAAGCCACACGCAGGGCGGTATTTTCCGCTTTTTTAATCATAGTATCACCTTTTAATTGCCTGTCATTTCCCGCCCCTATGTGGTATACTATAGGGGCAGTGGTATGTTGTATCTGGTAGATCATATATTTCTGCACCGTCCGGGAGTGTTCGCAGCACCCCCGGACATTTTTATTACAGGTTGATGACTTTGTTTCCATAGCCGCCAGGGAAAAAATAGAACACTTCCCCGTTTTCCCATTCCCCGGTCACGCTGTCAACGAAGGAACATTCAAAATTTTTGGTCAAGTAGTCTTTGCTTTCATGAAGTTGGACCAGGTGCGCCCATGCCTGGGTGATCTGGCCACAAAACCAGGCTTTTTCTTCCGGCGGCAGCGTGTCGGCGTGGTACAGTTCATTCCAGCGCCGGGAAGCATGAAAGTATTGTATGACCAGATCGGCATTTTTGTAGTGGGGCGTGGAAACCGGGGCCGTCTGTCCTATTGGTTCAAGTTCCGTTTCGCATTCCGGGCACGGCAGCGGGTATCCATTTCCCAGGGACCGGCAGAACCCTTTCAAAAGTTCCCCAAAGTCGTTATCATTTAAAGTAAGTTTAATAATCATGGTGGTTTTCCTTCCTGTGAAGACTATTTTAACAATTCTGAAAGGCCCATGCGGGAAAAGCTGATCTGGTCCCGGAGAAAGCCGGAAAACCATTCTTCCGCCAGGGCCAGAGCGGCAGGCGGCGGAAGTTTGGCGCTAAAGGACGCCACCCGCTGGGCCTGGCATGTCTTGCTTTCTTTGCAGCCGTCTTCTTTCCACACTTTCAGAGAGAGGAACAGGCCATATTTGCGCCCGCTGTCCGTCTGGTACAGGGAAAGCACAATATAGTTGCCTATGACGGCCCTGTATACCGCATTTGTGGTATAGTTCCCGGCAGGCGTCTTTTGCCAGGAGCCTTCCGGGGAACGGGTTTTCCATTCATAACGTAGATTGTCCATAATACCCCCTTTTACAGCAATAATTACTTGCAGTACCGAGAAAATATCAAGACTCTGTATAGCTATAATTACCGTTTTCATCACGGACCCAAAGCCCATATGATTCAAGTACACTGCCATCCTTATCGAGTTTACCATAAATAGCAGATGAGACATCAGAACCAGAAAAACATATACCAGTGTCTGAATAAGTTATTATGGATACCCAATTATAGCCTGAATTTGCAACTACATTGTCGGCAAATTCCCTTAACATTTCAGACGTAATTTTTTCAAGGTTATCATCCGTTATACGGATAAAGGCATATTGACCCAAAACAGTATCACCAGAACCATTCATCACGTCTTTTGTAGTCGGTTCAAAATCCATCAAGAAATTATGAGGTATGGCTTCCGGGTATATTTGGTCTTTTCCGTCAAAGACTTGGGAAACAGAGACACCATCAAGATATACCTTTAAGGTATTAAAACCATAATTAACATTATAAAAACCGCCAGAAGTATTTTTTGATACCGTAAAGAAACTATCTACACCACAATCAGAAGCGAGGGTAATAAAAATTTCGTCTGCTTCTTCCGCAGTAACGCCAGTTGCAGTTTTTAAACCGGAAATGCTGGACTTGTAAAAATCATATTTTTCGGTGAGTTCTGCCGACTTTGGAGTAGTAGAGCCGCATGAGCAAAGTAGCAGACATATTAAAAGCATAAAGACAGAAGATATTTTTTTCATTGTGTACCTCCATGGTATGTGTGTATTGTGTTCTTCCAGCAACTTAAAATTACAATGCCGTAAATAGGCATTACACAAGGAGAAGGGAGGGAAGAACATGTTGGTAGACGAGTTAAAAGCAGCCATTCATAGAATGGTTGACGCTATTTCGGACAAGAACATTCTGATTAAGATTTACACGTTCATTAAGTATCTGAAATAGCATTTCACTGACGGTATGCAGGGGCTTATTCCTGCCCCCGCATATTGTCTGACAGCCTATGTATAAAATCCCGGAATAGTTTTTTGCTGTCATCATCAAGCTTCCAGTATTCCACAATCAGACCTCTAACAAAAACGTCATTGGAAAGCATTGCTGCCGCTTTTGTAAATTCGTCTTCCGTGAAATCAAGAAACATCTCCCCGGTGCCAGTTCGCAACCACTCTTCCCGTACATTAAATTCCCGGCATATGGACAATATCATTTGTTCTGTTACGTTTACAATGCCATTTTCAATGCGGCTAATGGCTGATCGGGTAACACCTACACGAGAGCCGAATTTTTCAGCAGATAGTCCCAACATGGTACGCAACTCTTTTATACGCTCATTCATCAAATTCACCCCCTTTCTATTGGCTGCAATACTAGCATACACCAAAATGTAAACATACGCAACAAAAAATTAAAAAAAGTGTTGACAATGATAACTTACGCAACTATAATGATAACATAAGCAACAAAAAAGCGAATGAAGCAACAACTACAGAAGGGAGGACAACATGAAACCCACAGAGGAAACCAGAAAAGAAATGCTTTCTTCCGACACAAGGGAAGTGGCGAAAATTCTTGAAACGCTGGACGAAAATTCCATAGTGCTGGCCAGGACATATATGACCGCCTTATCAGATAGGCAAAAAATCGAAAAGGCGAAGCTGGCAGCGGCAGCAGTATGAGAATGCAGGCCAGCTACAGGAAGGAGGTGAGAGGGTGAACGAAAAGGAAAGCAGAAAATTTGAAGTGCTACTGGAAGACGGACCCGAAAAAAGGGTATGGCTTACGGTGAACCTGTTAGGAATTGAGAAACAGGCGGCGGAAAAGATCATTTCTGAAATCGAAACCGCAAAAAACCACATTAAAGAAATCCTTGCCAGCTGAAACTGGCAAGGACCCCAAAATCAGTTTTCTGTGGACTGCCTTTGTTCGTCATATGCAGCTATAGCGTTTGTTATGGCTTCCGCAATGGCGTTGATCTGGTCAGATGTGAAACCGTCCCCGGAAAAACTGGTGCGGCCTAAATCATTCAAGGCAGAAATGGCCGCATTTTTGATACCGAAAGTATCAGTCATCATGGCACCCCCTTCCCTATGTAGTCCAGCCCGGCACGGCTGGCAAGTACAGTATAGCAGAGGGGAGGGGAAATAAAAAGAAGAGGATTAAAAACCGGGAGGGGCAGGACATGACAAAGAATGAGTTAAAGCAGAAGTACACGGAATGGAATAAACAGATCACGGCGCTGGACCAGAAGCAAAAAGAGATTTTCCAGGAGTTGCAGGACTTATGCCAGGAAAAGGGAGACGGGAACCGCTGGTGCTGTCTGGAAAAACTGGTGGAAACGCTGGTGAAGGCCGGGGAGGGATACAGGCCCATACAGCTGGCCAGGGAATACCACGTTATAGAGGGCCAGAAGGAAGCACTTAGAAATTTCGCTATAGCAACGAACAATTTTGAGATATAGAGATATGGCACCGGGAGCCGGAGGGGCAGCAGGCGTGGAAGCCTGCGGAGCGGGTTCAATCCCCGTCTGGTGCAATAGGGACGCCACCCAAAAGAAAAGGCACTGCAAATGGCAGCGGTCATGCCAGCTATAAAGCATGTAGACGGTCAACAGGTTTTCGGGCAGGCGGCTTTTAAGGCGAAAGTGGCAGCAGCAGTGCCAGAAAGGAAGGTACAGAAAATGGCAAAAGACAATATGGCAAACACTGGGCGGACAGAAACCATGATACCCCAGGACAACAGGCAGGAAGCCGTGGAAATGCTGGACTTCCTGGGAACCCTGGGAGACAGCGAAGAAAAAGAAATGCTGGCTTTCCTGCGGGGCGTACAGTTCGGCAAGCGCATGGGGGCTGGCACTGCCGTGGCAGGGTAAGGGAGGGCAGCAGGCATGGCAGAAATTGAAGTAAAGGGCACATTCAATGCCCAGGCTTTTTTCACCGCCCTGGCGGCAATTCTGTCAAAACGGGAACAGGTGAAAATAACAGTAACAGTGACAGAAAAGGACCGGCCCGCAGAACCAGTGCGGGCCGCAGGATAGGAGGCGGCAGGGTGAAGAGGAAAGCGGCGGCACTTTTTCTGGGGTTTCTGGTGGTGATGATGGCGGTTTTTCTGGTTCAGAACGTAAAAACGGCACTGCGGCAGGAAGACCCCTAGGGCACTGTCACCGTATATCTGAATGACGGCACCGTCTGGGGATACTATGGGGAAGTGTCGGTTACATATGACAGGACCGGCTGCCCGAAAGTGACCCTGGAAAATGGCTGGCTGGAAGGAAGCACTCACCCGGATTACCAGGTGGACGGGCTGAAAGGGGAAGACAGAAGAACGGAGGCGGAATAAAAGATGGTTAATTTCATAAAAGACGCTGACTGCACCAAAGACACCCCGGTGGTGTACGGCAGGCAGGAGCGCCCCGTATATGGCCGCCAGGTGCGCTTCCGCCCCCGTGTCCCTGGGAAACGGAAGACGGCCACGGACAAAAAATCATACCTGCCCCGGCTTTTGCCCCTGGAAAACTATGATCTGATCATTGTCCTTTTTTCCGGCGGCAAAGACAGCCTGGCGGCATATCTGAAATTGCTGGAATGGGGAGTGCCCAAAGAAAAGATAGAACTGTGGCACCATGACATTGACGGAGGGCACCCGGACAGGCGCATGGACTGGCCAGTCACCCAGTCATATGTAAAGGCATTTGCAGAGGCGGAAGGGGTTCACCTGCGGAAATCCTGGAGGGTGAACGGGTTCTGGGGCGAAGTGTACCGCCAGGGCGCTTCCTGGCCTGTGCAGTATGAAGATGACGAAGGGCAGGTGGCCACGGTGCCGCTGTCCGACAAGCAGAAAAGAAGTGACGAACTGCGGGAAAAGATACTGGAAGGGATAGCGGAGGAAAAGGACGTCCAGGAACTGAAAGAGTATGGCTACAGAATGAAATTCCCTGCGAAAGCAGGGAGCCTGGCAACACGCTGGTGCAGTGCCTATCTGAAAGTTATGGTGGCGGAAAGCACAATCAGAAACCTGGAAAGTATTTCTGATCTGGAACTGATAGGGAAAAGAATGAAGTTTCCTGCAAAGAGCAGCCCACAGTCTGGGCGCTGGTGCAGTGGGGCGCTGAAAATGCAGGTACAGGGCAGCGTCACGGCGAATTTGGAGAAGACCAAAGCGAATACCAAAATTCTGGTGGTATCCGGGGAACGGAGAGGGGAAAGCAGCTGCCGTTCCAAACTGAATGAAATGGAATTACACCGCACATTTGCATTTAAAAAGGCCCGGCGGCTGGTTCACCAGTGGCGGCCAGTGATAGACCACAGCGAAAGGGATATATGGGAGATCATCAAAAGGCATAAAGTGACCCCGCATTCCTGCTATAGGGCGGGCTGGAACAGGTGCAGCTGTATGATGTGCATATTCTCCCTGCCCAAACACTGGGCGGGGATACGGGACATATTCCCGGAAGAGGTGGAGGCGGTGAAGCGTGACGAAGAAACGCTGGGCTTCACCCTGGATAATAAAAAAGACCTGGAAACCTATATAGGCGGCGCTGAAAGTTGCGTTTACTGGGACCAGGAGGCTATAGAAGAGATCAAGACAGGGTTTTTCCCTGCGGAACGCATGTATACAGAAAACTGGCGGTTCCCTGCCGGGGCATTTGGCGGGGCAGAGGGCGGGCCATGTTGACGCTGGGAGGGCAGCAGGCATGAAGGCATACATACCAGAGGACAACGGGCCGGACTGGTGGCGGGACATTCCCGGATACGGCGGAAAATACCAGGTGAACCGAATAGCTGACGTGCGCCGTGTCTTCCCTTCCGGCCTGGTGCGGGACATGACCGCATACAGGAAGAGCGGAAGGAAGTTCCGGCAGAGGCTTTTTGTCAAACTGACAAAGGACGGGAAAAGCACGGAAGTACCGCTTTTAACAATCATGGCAATGGCCTGGTACGGAACATGGCCGGAAAGCAAGGTGCCGTATCATATCAACAGGAATATCTGGGATAACCGCCTGGAAAATATCGGGTTCATTGACCGGGTGAGCCTGGGCAGGCTTACGGGGCACATGAGCAGCAAAAGAAAGACCGTCTTTAAAGTGGACAGGGACGGCAGGGACGTGGAGGTTTACAGATCGGCCAGGGAGGCGGCAAAAGCTAACCACATGAGTTATCAGACGGTACTGGACCGGTGCAACGGGAAAGTGAAGAACCCCTATGCCCTGGACGGCTTCACATACCGCTTTGAGGACGTAAAGCCGGGAAGAAAGAAAAATACAGTGGAATGATACCCCGCCAGGGGTTCAGATAAAAAATGAATGGAGGGCCAGACAAATGGTAAGAAGACAGAAACTGATCATTAAGGACGAAAACGGGGTGCCCAACTATATGGCGGCATTTTCCTGGACCGGAAGCAAGGACCCGGAACAGGCCCCGCCCATGTTCGTGGTATGCGGGGAGGTTGTGGACGCTATTTTAATTTCCCAGTTCCACAATACCAATATACAGGGCATACCTTATTCCCTGCCGTATCGGGAACCCTGGACACAGATTGACCAGGACAGCGCCGCCAGAGCCTGCCGGGAGAAGGGGGAGGGCTGGCACCTGCTGACCAATACGGAATACGCCTATCTGCTGGCGGAAAGCCGGGACCTGGGCACGGAGCCGCATGGGAACACGAATTGCGGCCGGGATTATGACCACCCGGAGGAAAAGGGCGTTACATATGACGGACGCCGGACGCTGACGGGGCTTGACCCGGTGACGTGGAGCCATGACCACACGGAGGGCGGCATATACGGGCTGAAAGGCAATGTATGGGAGATGGTAACAGGCTTGCGCCTGCAAAAAGGCCGTGTGGAGTATATCCCCAACAATGACGCCGCAGCGGTAAACACGGCCAGGGAAAGCGCCGCCTGGCAGCAGGCGGAGACGGAGGACGGGAAGCCTATCTATCTTTCCGGCGGTAACGGCGTGGTCATCACCACAGGCCAGGCAGAGGAAGGCTGGGACGGGGTGCATATGCGTGACATAAGGGTTGACGGCCTGGAAAGTATACCGCAGATCATTTTTGACCTTGCTATCCTGCCGCCGGACTACAGGGAGCGCAAAGACGGCATATATGTAGACAGCGAACTGGCAGAAGCTGTGCCGTTCCGGGGGTCGGGTTTCTACCACACTTCCGGCGCCGGGGCGTCCGCTGTCTCTCTGGACGCCCCCCGTTCCGGCGTCAGTGTGCACATCGGCTTCCGTTCCGCTTTGTATGTGAAAGACTGGAAACAGATCACGGATAAACTGATCGGGGCGTGACAACGCCCCGCAAGCAGCCAAAACAAGCAAGAAAAAAGCCTTGACAGTGCCGGGAAACACGGTCAAGGCTTTTTGCCAACAGATATATAAATCACACTTATATTGTACCATGTTGGCAGGCAAAAGGCAAGCAAAATCCGGGAAAATTACCCGGAAAGCGGGCTTGTATGGGGTATTAACATTCTTACCATAGCGAATAATTACGGAAGTATATGTATCTGTCAATGAGGTGAATATAAGGGAGTAGTACAGGAGGGGGAACCCCTGCTGGCCTGGTAAGAATACCCCTGCCCCTGGTACAAGGGAAGGCAGGCAGAAAATGTTTTATCGGGAAAAGAAAGTGGACTGCCGGGACTATAGAGAGGTTGACATAATCCCCAGGACGGATAATGCGGAAAGAGCGGTTAAAGGGAAGAGGGGGAAGCGGCAGAAGGTTACAGAGCCAAAGCAGAAAGACTTGAATGATAAAAATGCAAGGAGGTATCTGGTACAGCTGGGGAACGGAAATTTTGGAATAGGTGATCTGCATGTCACCTGTACATATGCAGATGAAGAACTGCCGGAGACAGAGGAAGAGGCAGAACGGGTGGTGGGGAATTACCTGCGGCGGATTGCCTACAGGCGGAAAAAGCTGAACCTGCCCCCTTTAAAATACATACTGGTGACAGAGTACGGCTACAGCAAGGACGGGGAGAAGATCACCAGGATACACCACCACATAATCATGAACGGGGGCATGAGCCGGGACGAAGTGGAAATGATGTGGACGGCGGAGCGGATAAACTGGAACAAGTACAATACAGACCCCCAGTATATGGACCAGGTGAGGAAGATGGGGTGGGTCAATGCGGACCGCTTGCAGGTGGATAAGAACGGCATAGAAGCCCTGTGCATGTATGTGACAAAGAACCCCAATGGGAAAAAGCGCTGGTCATCTTCCCGGAACCTGGAACGGCCAGTGAGGCAGCCGGACGCTGACCACAAGTATAGCAAGAAGAGAGTGGAGGACCTGGCAAAGTCCAATGATATGGGGCAGGCATATTTTGAAAAACAGTTCCCGGATTATACGATCAGTGAGATTAAGACGGAATTTTATGAGGAAACAGGGTGGAGTATTTATTTAAAAATGTGGCGCAAGGCAAAGAAGCCCAAAAAGAAAAAGCCTAAAGGGAAGGGAGGGAAGCAGAAGTGACGCTGGGGGATATGCTGAAAAGGGCGGTACATAGTGACCGCCTAATCATACAGGAGGCGGACGGGCGGGAGATATACCGGGGGTATGTGGCCTGTATCCAGTACCATGATGAAATTGACGCAGGCAGGGAAGTGAAGCGGTTCGGCCTGGCCACAGATATTTTCCGAAAAGAGAACAGGGGAAAGTATCTGGGAAGCCAGCAGAAGCCTAAAACGGAAGTGGCAGTGGAAAACATAAGCGATTTTCGGTTCAGTGACCTGGAAATGCTGATCTATACCAGGATTGTGTTAGAAGGGGAGGCATGATGAATTAAGGCCGGGAAGGAGGAAAAGGAAGGTGGACAGCAGGATAACGGTGATCTTGTCTTTACATGACCGCTGGTGGAAGAAAATGGTTTCCAGGGAAAAGCTGCTGGAAATCAGAAAAACGTATCCCCATATAGCGCCGGAAAAGTGGCCCCTGCGGGTGCTGGTGTATATCACGGGAGGCGTGGGGATATGCGGGGAATTTAACTGCCCAGGTGTGCAGAAGATCAGAACCCTGCCGGAGGTGCAGAGCGTATGCGGCACGGCAGGGGAATACAACGTACAGGTGGCAAGCTGTCTGAAAAAGGAACAGCTGAAAGAATATGCGGGGAACAGCGGCAGGCCCATGTGGGGCTGGATAATATCCGAAGTCCAGGAGTATGAAAAGCCCATACCGCTGGAAGCATACGGCATAAGCCGCCCGCCGCAATCGTGGCAATATCTGAAAATGGAGGTATGAAAGTGAGAGGACACAGCAAAGAAGAAATGATAACGGCTTTTAGGGCAATCCTGCGGAGTGTGAAGCGCCAGGGCATGGAAGACCTGCTGGGCTGGCTGGAAACAACGGATTTTTACACGGCCCCGGCCAGTGCAAAGTACCATGGGGCGCATGAATGCGGCCTGCTGGAACATTCCCTGGGGGTATATGAGAACCTGTTAAAACGTGCCGTGGGGTATGACCTGGACAGTATCGCCATAGTGGGGCTTTTGCATGACGTATGCAAGGCGGATTTCTACACAAAGCAGACAAAGAACCAGAAGGACGCAAACGGGAAATGGCAGCAGGTGGAGTGCTGGGGGTATGCTAACCAGTTTCCGGCGGGGCACGGGGAAAAGTCGGTTATGCTGATTATGCGTTATATCTGGCTGACGGACGAAGAGATCATGGCAATTAACTGGCATATGGGCGGATTTGACGCCAGGGCCAGGACGGACGGCCACAGTCTTTCAGACGCCTGGGCAAAATACCCGCTGGCGGTCATGGTCCACCTGGCGGACATGGAAGACACCTGGCTGGCCAGGAAGGGAGGGCAGGCAGAATGAACAGACGAAAGCCACGGACAAATAAAAGCTGGCAGGCAATGAAGAACAATGCCCAGGGCCATTTCTTTGAAGGGTACATAAACGGAGCGTGTGCGTATTACAGGGATACCGGGCGGGCAATCGTGGAGAAAATCCCGGAGCCGTTCAGAACGACAGGCACAGGCAGGGACGGGACTTTCACAGGCCGTTTCACCGCAAATGCACAGCCGGATTTCATGGGCACCCTGCGGGGAGGCCAGGCAATATGCTTTGAGGCGAAGTATACCAGCACGGACAGGATTTTACAGTCCGTGATCACAAAGACCCAGTGGGACAGCTTAGAACGGCACTGGGCAGCAGGTGCAGTGGCCGGGGTATGCGTGGGTATTGGTGACGTGTTCGGCTTTGTGCCCTGGGGCACCTGGCGGAAGATGAAAGAAATCTATGGGCACAAGTACATGACGGCGGCTGATCTGGAAGCCTTCCAGGTAAAGTTCAACGGGCATTGCCTTTTCCTGGACTACAAAAGCGAACTGGCCCAGGAGGAAATGGCCCGCCTTGCAAACCGCCATGAACGGCAGGTGAAGCTGGAAGCCGTCATGGGAGTAGAGACGGCAGGCCGGATTATTGACATTATCGGGGCACAGGACGAAGAGAAGCAGGACGCATTCCTGGAAACCACGCTGGAAGCCGCCATATGCGGCGCTGACTATACGGAATGTGAGGACATAGAGGATATGGCCAGGGTATATGCCAGGTGGTTCACGGAGCGTTACGGGAATTAAGGAGGCGGAGGCATGGGGCTGACTTTAGGGAGTTTGTTTGACGGTATAGCAGGCTTTCCGCTTGCGGCGTCCGGACAGGGCATAGAAACGGTATGGACCAGCGAGATTGAAGAAAACTGCATTGACATTTCAACAAGGCATTTTCCAAAGGCAATCCGGCTGGGAGACATAACCAGGATAAACGGGGCGGAGATACCCCCGGTGGACATTATCAGTTTCGGCAGCCCGTGCCAGGACTTAAGCGTGGCCGGGAAGCAGGCCGGGCTGTCCGGGTCCCGTTCCGGGCTATTCCTGGAGGCGGTGCGGATTATACGGGAAATGAGGGAAAAGACAAATGGACAATACCCAAAATATATTATCTGGGAAAACGTGGCCGGGGCTTTTTCAAGCAATAAAGGAGAGGATTTCCGGCGGGTCCTTGAAGAGATCACAGAAAGTAATATTCCAATGCCTGCAAGTGGAAAGTGGGCGGCAGCCGGAATGGTTGGAGTTAGGGGACCAGGGGGGGAACTGCATACTACAGCATGGAGAAGGCTTGACGCTCAATTTTGGGGAGTCCCCCAACGTAGAAAGAGAATCTATCTTGTCCATGATTTTGGAGGCGGAGACGCCGGACAAATACTTTTTGAGTGCGAAAGCCTGCTGGGGTATCCTGCAACGGGCGGAGAAACGCCAGAAGGAAGTGCCGTTGATCTTGAAAATAGCGCTGCTGGAACGGATAGCGGAGGACTGGCAGAAGAGCCAGACGGCCAGCTGACACTGGATTTCGGCAGGACGGCGGACAGGATATATATAAACGCAAAGAAAAGCGTCACATTGATGGGCAGGGCTGGCGGGGGCGGAGGGAAAACAGGGCTTTATCTCCTGCCCGTGTATACCATAGCCGGGAATGTCATAGGGCGGAGCGAGGAAAACGGCGGGAACCAGCTGGGAATAAACCAGGATACCGCCCCCACGCTTACAACGAATGACCGCCATGCCGTGGTATATGCGGCAGGTATGCTTCACAAAGCAAGCCCAAAAGTCGGCGGGATAAGCTACACGGAGGAAAAGACGCCCACGCTTACTTCACAGCAGCAGGCGGCAGTGGTGGTGGGATACACCCAGAACGGATATGCGGAGTTTAAAGAAGGGGTGGGGACGCTGAAAAAGAGCCGTGGGGCAGCAGGCGGAGGCAGTGAAACCATAGTGGTGGAAGCCATAAAGAAGATTGCCCAGACGGTGAAATACCGGGTCCGCCGTCTGACCCCGACAGAATGTGAGCGCCTGGACGGGTTCCCGGACGGGTGGACCATGTACGGGGCCAGCGGGAAAGAAATGTCCGACAATGCAAGGTATATGGCGCTGGGAAACAGCATTGCGGTTCCGTGCGCTGAAAGGGTTTTTATAGGCATATGCAAGGTGGACAGGGAAAGGAGGGGCGGAAGTGGGCAGGAAAGACCAGGCACATGACACCAGGCCACGATACAAGGGAATTTGCCCTGCCTGCGGGGGCGATCTGTATATATGCAAAAGCATTGCCCAGGAAATAGGGCTTGCACCGTTCCTGGGGCACGGAATCTGCCCAAAGTGCGGGAAGTTCCTTCACCTGGCATTCAATGAAGAGTGCCAGGAATTTGACTGCGAGACATGGGAAGAGTACATGAAAAAAGCAAAAGGAGGTTTTGGAGATAATGGGAATTGATATAAAGGGGTACGAGGTGGCATATAAAGGCCGGGTGTATGCCGCCCTGGAAATGCACATGATCTGGAAGGACAGCAGGGAGCGGGAAGAGAACAGCACCGGGATTATGCCGGCCCCCACGTTCCTTGACGTACTTGTCATTAACGAGGACGGGGAACCCCGTATTATCCATGATGAAACTTTCATGTTCCGTTTTATGCGGATTAAGGCAAAGGGGGAAGCCCATGAGTGTGATTAACGGCGCTATGAAAAAGATTGTCCCGGAATATGGATACATAAAAAAGGCCATGCCCCAGGTGAATGCCGGGCGGCAGAGGGAGAAGAAAACCCCTGGGAACAAAAAACCCCGCCTCTTGACGGAGCGGAGCCAGAACGAAGGAAAGCCGGTCCTGCGGAAAGGCGTGTCTGTAAACCAGGCCGCAAGGAAACTGAATGCGTATGAGGCCACGGGGCTGACCCCGCAGCAGGTTCTGGATTTAATGGAGAGGGAGCGGAACTTGACCAGGAGGGTGGAAAAACTGGAAGGCTGGGAGTAGGTGGAGACTATGGCGGGAAAAACACAAAAAGACTGTATGGCCTGCCCGTTCTCCTGCCGTGACAGCATAGCCTGCATTGTCTGCCCAGGGCAGCAGGCGGAAGGGGAAGAGGCACAGGAACTGCGGGACATAGCGGAAGTGTTGAAGATCACGGCGAACACGGACGGCAATATAAAAAGATCAATGGAGGCCATTCTGCGGATTGCGGACCGGCTGGAAAGGAAAAAGGGCAATGAAGGAGTAGGAAAGACAGTATAAGCCCAAAATAGTGCGGGCGAAAATCAATATACCATACAGGGACTGGAAGGAATACAGGGAAGAATGGAAGGGGCAGGGATTTACTGGAAGAGATTTTAAGAATATGCAGAAGGCTGATCAGTATTTCAACGGCCTGGAACTGCTTCTTTCTTCCTGGTCATACGATCATCACAGCTGCTGGCACCTTTACAGCTGGGAGAAAAGCATTGACGAAAGGGTGAAGCTGGCCATGTACCATGCGGAACAGTACAGCCCGTTCCCTGCATACCGTGATGACTTTGAAGGTTTCTGCGGGGACTGGGAAGCCGGAAGGTATGAGCCGGGCGGCGTATACACGTTTAACCATGACCAGGTGGAGGTTTTGGAAGTCTTGCAGGAAGAGGAAGACAACATAGACCATGAGAGGACGGAAAAAGCCGTAAGGCAGGCCAGGGAGGCGGAATTTCAGAAGAGGCGGCGGGAACGTGCCACAAAGAGGAAATACCGCCCCAAAAGGAGGAAATAGGGCAGATGGCAAAGAAGAAAAAGAAGCACTATAAACGGAAGCACGGAGCGCCGCAGCAGGCTTCCAGGCAGCAGGCGGCACCCAGGCAGGGAAGCAGCTGGCTGACCCGGCAGCTGGAACTGATAAACAGGATACAGCCCAAAGTGGCAGAGGCGGCAGAGCGTGAGAGACGGGCCAGGGAGCGGCAGGCAGAACAGGGGGCGGAATAATGCAGAAAGCGGCATTTATGGCGGTCTGTCCTTTTGAACTGGGGGACAGTATCTTAAAAGAGGGCACAAGCAAGACCATTACGGACATTCTGACAGTACATAGCCTTAAGACAGGCCGGGTGGTTTTCCTGTACGAACTGGACAACAGCGGGCACCAGGAACAGATCACAGGCCGGGTGGAGCGTGTGGGGGAAACGGTATTCCGTGTTACGGAAGTATAAGACTTGCACAAATATACTTCCGTAACTTTGTACAATACGCCTATTGAATATATACTTACGGAAGTATATAATAAGAGCATAACAAAACAGACCACACGGAGGGAACAGGAATGGAAAGAGTATCTTTTGCAGAGTATGAGGCGGCAAAGTTAGAGATCATCAAGGGCAGGGAATACAAAGAGTATACCGACATGGACGAATACGGCAGGAACCATAAAACATTCTGCTGTAAGGACGGCAACACATTCTGGGAGATCACGGAAAACGGCGAAACGGAATTTTGGAGTACGAAGCACAGCGAAAGCCGCAAATATGTTGCAGAGGCACCCAAAGAGGAACCGAAGAACGCCGAAGAGCGGAAAAAGGTGTATACCAGGCTTTGCAAATGGCTGTACTGGTTTGCTGATGAAATGTTCAATGAAGAGGAAAGAGGCGAGAAGGCCAGGGCGGAGTTTGAAAAAGAGTGCAAGGAAAATCCCGGAAAGCAGGTTATGTACATTGATACCAGCGCAAACAATGCCAGGGTCATGAAAACCTGCATGAAGGAAACCAGGGACGCTATCAATTTTATCAGAAACCCGGAAAACGATATAGAGGACTGGCAGCTGGCTGGTATCACCGCAATGCTGGACAAATGCAATGAGACGGGCACCGTCCCGTATGACATACCAACGGCAATTAAAGGGCTGTTATGTATGCACATTCTCTGCGAAGAGAAATAAATAAAACAAAGCTGGGCTATCGGCAAAACGGGCAGAAAGGTGGTAACACATGAACGGAAAGAAAATGAGGGTTTTGTCTGTAATCAACTTGAAAGGCGGGGTGGCAAAAACGGTTTCCAGCGTGGCCATTGCCTACATTCTGGCAGAAGTCTTCCACTTCCGGGTCCTGCTGGTGGACAATGATAAACAGGGGGACGCTTCCCGTGGATTGCGCCGGAGAAGTGAGGACGGCAGAGGCATTGCGGAGATCATGACCGCCCGCCGCCCGGAAATGGCGGAACTGGTACAGCACACGGATTTTGAGAACCTGGACATTATCACTTCCAACATGAAACTGCTGAAAGCAAACCTGGAAGTGCTGCTGGACCAGTCCAGGGCACAGCAGACCAGAATAGGGAAGGCGCTGGCAGCAGTGGCGGACCAGTATGATTTTTGCGTAATCGACAATGCGCCGGATATAAATATTTCCACCATAAATGCCCTGGCCTGTAGCAATGACGTGATCGTCCCGCTGGAAGTTGATGACAACACCACGGAAGGGCTGGCGGAACTGGCGGAACAGATCGAAAGCACCAGGGAGGATTTAAACCCCGGCTTGACGTTCAGAGGCTGTTTTATCACTAAATTTGACGCCAAAAACGAGGCACACGCCCAGGGAGCGGAGAAACTGGAAGCAGATGGGAAATACCCCATTTTTCATACAAAGATCAGAGCGTCAAGGAAGGTAAGTGAAAGCACGTTTGCCAGGCTGCCGATCTTCTTATATTCCCGCCGGTCCGCAGCTTCCATGGATTATTTGGAACTGGTCAAGGAATATCTGAAAATGCTGGAAATGTGACCGATTTGGACACATAAGGGAGGGAAGGAAAGATGGCGAAAAAAACAGGTTTTGATTTACACCAGTTATTAAGCGAGAGATCAAGGGCAGAGGCAAAACACGGCCAGGAGAACAGACAGGACAGCAGGCAGCAGGCGGAGAACATGGAACAGCTGACCCTGGACGTGTATGACCTTATTCCGTCAAAAGAGAATTTCTACAGCACGGAAAACATTGACGATTTAAAACAGTCCATTTCCCTGGTGGGCATATTGCAGCCCCTGCTGGTGAAGAGGGACGGGGATAAATACCGCATTAAGGCCGGGCACCGCCGCCGCCTGGCCTGCATGGCCCTGGCTGACGAAGGGCAGAAAAAGTTCCGCTTTGTGCCGTGCGTTATCCGCCAGGAGACGGAAGAGGAAAAGCAGGGGAACATAAATGCCATTCTGGACCGGCTGACGCTGATTTTTGCTAACGGCTTCCGGGAGAAGACGGACTGGGAAAAGATGGAAGAGGTATTGCAGACGGAAGCCCTGGTGGTGGAACTGCGGAAGGAAGTGAGCCTGGAAGGGCGGACCCGTGCCATACTGGCAGAGTTTACGGGGATAAAGGAAGCACAGCTGGGAAGGTATAAGGCAATCAAGAACAACCTGTGCCCCCGGTTAATGGAAGAGTTCAAGGCGGACAACATAGGCATTTCGGTGGTTTATGAACTGTCCGGCCTGTCTGCCGAATACCAGGAAAGAGCCTACGAACTGTACCAGGAGAACAAAGGCTTGACGATCAGTGACGCCAAAACGCTGAAAAGGCAGGAAGAGGACGCCCAGCAGATACCGGGGCAGATGGAGTTTGGGAAGCAGGAAGGGCAGCAGGCGTGGCAGCAGGCCCAGGAAAGCCCCCAGGAGGCCCAGGAAGCCCAGGAAGGGGAAGAGGCCGAAGAGGAAACCGCACAGGAGGCGGAAGGGGAAGAGGAAGGCCAGGAAGAGGCACAGGAAGCCGCCCAGGAAGCCCAGGAAGCGCCGGAAGAGGAAGAGGCGGAGGAAAATACCAACGAGGCGGAAAAGCCCCAGGAAAGCCCCCAGGAGGGGCAGGAAAAAGTGGTGTATGTGGAGCGGCAGCCGGAAAAGGTACATGGCTGTGCATTCTGTCACCCCCATCACCACCGGGAAATCAGTACAGCGGAAGGAAATGTACTGCTGGCATATGACCCCGAAAGCCATATGGTGCAGATAATCAGCAAGGAAACCGGGGACGTGGAAAACATTGTCTTCCACTGCTGCCCTATGTGCGGCAGGAAACTGGGATAGGAGGCGGTAAAGTGGTAAAGGTTCAGTATGAAAATTTCAGCGTGAAGCAGATTGCCCTGTCTGGGCAGTGCTTCCGCTTGAATGAGATTGAAACGGGAGTTTTTGAGGTGATCGCATACGGGAAGCGCCTGCACATGATACAGGAAAGGGACAACGGGCCGGTGACGCTGTGCTGTAGCAGCCAGGAATATGAAACCCTGTGGAAGCGGTATTTTGACCTGGAAACAAATTACCGCTATTACATAGACCATATAGACCCGGACGATCATTTCCTGTCCAGAGCGGCACAGGCAGGCGGAGGAATACGGATACTGCGGCAGGAACTGTGGGAAACAATGGTAAGTTTCATCATATCCCAGAACAACAGCATACCCAGGATAAAGAAGAGCATAGAAAGCCTGTGCATGTCCTGTGGAACGGCCCACGGGGAATTATTTGAGGGCCGCCAGTGGCATGAATTTCCACGCCCGGAAGACCTGCTGGACGAAGCGGCCATGTCCCCGGCAAAACTGGGATACAGGGCAAAGTACATAGCCAGCCTAGCCAGGAACGTGGTGGACGGGGCGGTCAACCTGGAAGAACTGGCGGAAATGGGGCAGGAAGAGGCAGGGAACTATCTGAAAAGCATATATGGAGTAGGGGCGAAGGTGGCGGCATGTATCCAGCTTTTTGCCCTTCACCAGCTGGACAGTTTCCCCATTGACACCTGGATAAAGCAGATCATAACGGCGGAGTATAACGGAAAATTCCCCGTGGAAATGTACAGCGGTTTTGCGGGAGTTATCCAGCAGTATATTTTCTATTATGCCAGGGAGGGACAGACAGATGAAAAGCAAAAAGAATAAAACGCACTGCGAATTATGCGGAAAGATATTGAACGGAAAATGGACCATTATTAAAAACCGTATCAATGGAAATGAACTGACCATATGCAAAGAGTGTGTGGAAAAGTTCGGATTTACATAATAATCAAGATAGCAAGGGATTTTACGGCATGGCTGCTGGGGGCGGCAGTCATGCCTGTATGGCTTCAAGGGAAATCCGCCGTAAACCCAAAAACGGAGGAATGGCAATGGCAGCAGCAATGAAAAAAAGCCAGGTAATTGAATTATTGACCTTTTACCGCAATATTGACGGGGAAATCCGCCTGTATAAAGCCACGGTGGCTGATCTGGAAAACTATTATACGCCAACGGGCGGCCAGAGCATGGACGGACAGCCCAAAGCAAAGTATAACGTATCCAGCCCGACAGAAAACACGGCGCTGAACCTGCCGGAAAGCCTGCGGGAGGACATAGAATTTTACAATTCAAAAATCAATACCCTTTACAGACTGAAAACGGAGATTTTGAGGGAAGTTTCCTGCCTGGAACTGAAATTTAAGAGCATAATTACAGACTATTACCTGCACGGCCTTAAATGGGAACAGGTTTCGGCACGGAACCATTATTCTGAACGGCAATGTAAAAATATCCGCAATACAGCCGTGGAAAATCTTGCTGGCAAGTTTGATGAAAACCCGGTTATTGCGAATTTCAAGTTAAAGGCATAAAGATTGCCCGCCATTGCCCGTTTTTTCTGATATAATGGCAAATGAAGCAAAGGTGGAAGCCTTTGAAGTCAGCCCCCCAGAAATGACAGGCTTTGTGAACAATGTTTCCGAAGCCTGTCATTTTTTACTATTTCCGCACACAAAGAGAGGCTGAAAGATTGAAAACGAACGAAAGGCGGTGAAAGAGCCATGGGAAGACCACGGAACCCAAAGAGGGACGAAGCCCGGAAAAAGTACCTGGAAAGCGGCGGGCAGATCAGCACCAAAGACCTGGCGGCGGCAGCAGGCGTCCCGGAAAATCGGATAAGAAAATGGAAATCAGAAGACAAGTGGAATGAGGAACTAAAAAACAAGCCGAAAAAAAGAGGGGGCCAGCCAGGGAACCAAAATGCCGCCGGAAAGACCCCTGCAAAAAACGGAAATAAAAATGCCGTAACACACGGGGCATTTGCCCAGATAGGCATAGAGGACATACCAGAAGACCAGGCGGAGGCAATCAAAAGCATGGAGCCTGGCCAAACCATGTTACGCATGAATGAGGAATTGCAGGGGCTGCTGGTCCGCAAGGTTTATTTGACGGGGCTTCTAAACCAGTATACGGACCCGGATAAGCAGGGGGAATATTATACGGACAAAATAGTCCATATGATCGTGCCCATGTCTGTAGAGGATAAAGCCCAGGCAGAGGGAATGGGGGTGGACATAGGGCAGGCCACGGACCCGGAGGGCGGGAAAGAGTCCATGAAAACCGCCATGAAGACCGTCATAAAATCCAGCCCTTTTGACAGGGCTATGAAAGTAGAGGCCGAACTAAACAGACTGAATGGCCGTATCATCAAGCTGTTAGACAGCATGAGGGCGCAGGAGATGGAGGCCCGGCGCATTGAGTTAGAGAAGCTGAAATATGACCTTGCGAGACAGAAGGCAACGGGAGAATTTAACATTGACCCGGCGGACGGAGAAGACGGGGAGGAATAGGCCGCCCGCCGCCGGGGCAGTAGGTTCTTTCAGCGCCGGGACGGCCTGCGGGTACGGCGACGCCCAGGCCCGGCCTATCTGCAAAAAGAAAAAAACCGCTTCCGGGTTCCGGGCGGCGCAAAAAGAAGGGGGTGTACGAAAAAATGAAGCTGTATACAGCCGCCGTGGTGGCAGAATGGCTTGACATATCGGAACGGCGGGTGCGGCAGTTGCGTGACCAGAAGGTGCTGGAAGAAGCCAGGCCGAAACTGTACAGGTTGAAGGATTGCGTACACCGATACATTGACTTCCTGCGGAAGGACGGGACCCCGGAAGGCGCTGTGGACTATAACCAGGAGCGGGCAAAGCTGGTGCGGACGAAGAGGGAGCGGCAGGAACTGGAATTGCAGCTGGAACGGCGGGAGGCGCTGGCGGCCAGCGAAGTGGAAGAGGTTATGACAGATATGCTTTTGCGCTTCCGCCAGCGGGTGCGGGCAATCCCGGTGAAGCTGGCCCCGATGCTTGCAACGGAGACGGACCAGACAGAAATATTTATGGCATTAAAGCAGGCCACGGACGAAGCGCTGGAAGAACTGGCAGACTTTGACAGCGCTTTTTCTGTCCAGGAAGAGGTGGGAGAAGATGGAACAGCACAGCAAGGCGATCTTTAAACGGATATTTGCAAAGTTAAAACCGCCGCCAGAAATGAAAATGTCCGCCTGGGCTGATCAGTACAGGAGGCTTTCCCAGGGCGCTTCCGCTGAACCCGGAAGATGGAGGACAGAAAAGGTTCCACACCAGAAAGAAATCATGGACACCATATCAGACATTAAGGTGAAAAAAACGGTGGTCATGTCCTCTGCCCAGATCGGGAAAACGGAAGGAGCGGTATTGAATACAATCGGGTATTTCATGCACTATGACCCCGCCCCTGTGCTGATTATGCAGCCCACAATACAGATGGCGGAATCCTTTTCCAAAGACCGTCTGTCTAAAATGCTACAGGATACCCCGGCATTGTCTGGCCTGGTAAATGAAAAGGGCAGGAACACGGGAAACACAATCCTGCAAAAGATATTCCCCGGCGGGCATATCACCATGGTGGGGGCTAACAGCCCGTCTTCCCTGGCGTCCCGCCCCATACAGATACTGCTGGCAGACGAAGTGGACAGATACCCGGCCACGGCAGGCAAAGAAGGGGACCCGCTTTTCCTGGCCTCTGAACGTCTGACCACGTTTTGGAACAGCAAAGAAGTATATGTGTCCACACCGACAATCAAGGACGCTTCCCGTATTGAAATTGAGTACCAGCACAGTTCCCAGGGGGAATGGAACGTGCCGTGCCCGGAATGCGGGGAATTGCAGCCCCTGGAATGGTCCGGGGTGATATTCGATAAAGATGATCTGGACAATATACAGTATGTGTGTGCAAAATGCGGGGTAGTATCCCCGGAAGCTGCCTGGAAAAAAGGCTTTAAGGACGGGAAATATATACATGCGGACCCGGACAACCCTGTGAAGGGCTTCCATCTCAATGCCCTGGGGTCCACACTGGCACAGTGGAAGGATATAGTAAACAAATTTCTGATTGCCAATGAGGAAAAGAAAAAAGGCAACATAGAACCCATGAAGTCCTGGACCAACACGAAAATGGGGCAGACATGGGAAGAGGAAGGCACCCAGGTTGATGACGAAGAACTGCTGAAGCGCCGGGAACGCTATAACTGCGAAGTCCCGCCGGAAGTGCTTTACTTGACTGCCGGGGTGGATACGCAAGATGACCGCTTTGAAATTGAAGTGGTGGGCTGGGGGCCGGAATATGAAAACTGGGGCATACAGTACACTGTCCTGTATGGGGACAACAGCAACATGCGGAACCAGGTATGGGCTGATCTGGACGCCTTCCTGGGGCAGACCTGGCAGAAGCCGGACGGCACAAAGCTGAAAATCATATGCACCTGCATAGACAGCGGCGGGCACCGTACAAACCAGGTGTACAAATTCTGCAAGCCCAGGTTTAACCGCCGTATCCTTGCGATTAAGGGCAGCAACGACAGCGCAGCGGCCTATATCCAGAAGCCTACAAAGAACAACAGAGAACAGGCATATCTTTTCACCTTGGGGGTGGATACCGGGAAAAGCCTGCTGTTACAGCGCCTACAGGTAGAGCAGGAAGGGCCGGGGTTCTGTCACTTCCCTAAAGAAGAGGAAAGAGGGTATAACGAAGACTATTTTAAAGGGCTGACGGCAGAAAAACAGGTGCTGGTATATAAGATGGGGCGTCCGTTCTTTGAGTGGCGCATAAAGGATAATGCCCACAAGAGAAATGAGGCCCTGGACTGCCGCAATTATGCTTCCGCAGCCATTGAAATAGCAGGTGTACCGCTGAAAGCGCCGGAAGCACCCAAACAGCAAACAGCAGCCCCGAAAAGAAAAAGGGGCAGAAGAACAAGTGGAGGTATATTATAATGGTTACACTATCTATTGCAAAGGAACATCTTAACGCATGGCTGGAAGCGGAACTGACATGTACCACAAACCAGTCATACACGATAGGCAGCAGGACGCTGACAAGGGCGGACCTGGCGGAAATCCGGGAGACAATCCGATACTGGCAGGGCATGGTCACGAAGCTGGAAAACAAGGCGAAGCACGGCAGCAGGAATGCCGCATACAGGGTCGTGCCCCGTGACCTGTAAAAGATTGCCCGCCATTGCCCGCTTTTCCGTGGTAAAATCATATCGTCAAAAAAGGTTAAAGGAAAAGGCACCCGTAAAAGGTGCTTTTTTCATGCCCTGGGAGGTGAGAACGATAGGCATAATTTCAAAAGCATTTGACGGCATGGTGGCCGCCGTAAGCCCGGAAAAGGGCTTGCAGAGAATGGCGGCACGGCGGAAGATGGACATTTTAAACAGCGGATACGGGAACTATGGTGCCAGCCAATACAAAAAATCCATGGCCGGGTGGCTGTACAGCGGCGGTTCCGCCCGTGAGGACATAGAAGACAATCTGGACGTGTTGCGCCAGCGTTCCCGTGACCTGTACATGGGTGTGCCGCTGGCAACGGGGGCAATCAAAACCATGCGAACGAATGTAGTAGGGCGGGGCTTGCGGCTGAAACCCACGATTGACCGTGAAGTCCTGGGCATGGACACGGAGACGGCACATGCCCTGGAAAGGCAGATTGAACGGGAATGGGCGCTGTGGGCAGACAGCCCGGACTGCGACGCCGCCCGTGTGGATAATTTCTGCGAATTGCAGCAGCTGGCATTCATGTCATGGCTTATGTCCGGGGACTGCCTGGCACTAATGCCCATGAAGCCCAGGCAGGGACAGCCATATGACTTGCGGGTCCGGCTGATCGAGGCGGACCGGCTTTCCAGCCCCGGCGGATATGACACAATGGACGATCATATCATAGGCGGCGTGGAGACGGACAGCACGGGGGAGGTGGTGGCATACCATTTTTCAAAGTATCACCCGCTTTCCTATACCACAGCCCCTGCCGAATGGGTTCGGGTGCCCGCATACGGGGAGAAGAGCGGCAGGCGGAACGTTATACACATTATGACACGGGAACGCATAGACCAGCGCCGGGGCGTCCCGTTCCTGGCCCCCGTGATCGAGGCGCTGAAACAGCTGGGGCGGTATACGGACGCTGAACTGGTGGCAGCAGTAGTGAATGGCCTGTATGCCGTATTCATTGAAAAGCAGTCCCCGGAGGACGGCCCCCCGATAGGGTCCAATGTGCCGGAAGACGAACAGGTGGACGCAGATGACGAAACCACCATAGAGCTGGCCCCCGGTGCGGTGATTGATCTGAACGAAGGCGAAAAGGCCAACGGAGTGGCACCAGGCAGGCCGAACAGCAATTTTTCCGGCTTTGTGGAAGCCATATGCCGCCAGATCGGTTCCGCCCTGGAAATCCCCTATGAATTGCTTTTAAAGACGTTCACGGCCAGCTATTCCGCAAGCCGTGGGGCGCTGGAAGAGGCATGGAAAATGTTCCGCATGTACAGGACCTGGCTGGCAACGGATTTTTGCCAGGTGGTATATGAGGAATGGCTTGCGGAGGCAGTGGCAAAGGGAAGGATAGCAGCCCCTGGTTTCTTCTCTGACCCCCTGTATAAAAAGGCATACAGCAGGGCAGAGTGGAACGGGCCGGCAAGGGGAATATTGAACCCGGTGCAGGAAGTAAGCGCTGCCGAAAAGCGGGTAAAGAACGGATTTTCCACAAGGCAGTCTGAAACCATGGAAATGACAGGTTCGGATTTTTACGCCAATGTGGAACAGCTAAAACAGGAAGAAAGCAAACTAAAGGAGGTATCAAGCATTGCCACAGAACAGAAACCAGCCCCGGCAGCAGGGGCAGACCCCCCAGGGGGAAGCGGAAAATAAGTTTTGGAATTTCATTCCGGGAACTGACACAAAGCCCCCGGAACTTTTACTGTACGGCCCTATAACCAGTCAAAAAAGCTGGTGGCAGGATACAGTGACCCCCGCCTGGTTTAACCAGGAACTGGCTGCCCTGGGGGACGTGGAGGAAATCATTGTCCGCATTAACAGCGGCGGCGGTGATGTGTTCGCCGCAAATGCCATTTACACCCGCCTGCGGGACCTGGACGCAAAGATCACCGTGAAAATAGACGGGTGGGCCGCAAGCGCCGCCACAATCATTGCCATGGCAGGCGATACCATAAAGATTGCAAAAAACGGGGTTTTTATGGTCCACGATCCGGCCATGTCGGTATGGGATACTTTCCGGGCGGAAGACTTTGAGAAGATGGCACAGGAACTGCGGGTGATCAAGCAGTCCATTATGAATACCTACAGCATGAAGACGGGCAAAAAGCCGGAGGACATAGCGGCGATCATGACGGCGGAAACGTGGTGGACTGGTGATGAAGCTGTAGAAAACGGGTTCTGTGATGAACTTATGTTCACAGAGGCACAGACGATCATAGAGAACGCCAGCAAAGTGGTGGTCAATTCTGTGCCCATGGATTTGACGGGGTTTCATACCCTGCCGGAAAAACTGTTGTTAAACCGCCCAAACAATCCGGGCAGTTTGCAAAATAAAAACGAGAATAAAGGAGGAAAACAGATGGAACCGAAAGAGACTATCAACACGGTTTCTGCCCTGGAAACTGCATACCCGGATTTGGTGGCCCAGATCAGAAACAGCGCCGCAGAGGGAGAGCGTAACCGCATTAAATCCATTATGGACAGCGCCCCTAAAGGATTTGAAAAGATCGTGGAAGACGCTATGTTCACAAACCCGGTGGACGCTGGCCAGGCGGCGCTGAATATCATCAAGGCCCAGAAACAGGCAGGCATAACGGCATGGGGCAACATGGAAGATGACGCCCAGGCGTCAAAGATTTTTGATGTGGAGCCGGGCAGCACACAGATGGGCGGCGGAGATAACGGAAAGAGCGTCTATGACCGTGCCATTGAAGAGGTTCTGTAATACAGGCAAAAAGAGAAGGGAGGAAAAAGACGTGGCAAATTTAGTGGAAAAAAGAAATTTCACCCCCCAGAAGTTTTATGCCGGGGAATTTCCCGTGGTAACAGAAACGGGGACTGCGGGGGCGGCGATTGCCCAGCATGACATGATCATGTCGGTCACGGACGAAGACAGCGGAGCCGTGACCCTGCAACCCGCAACCACGGCGGGCATTGCCAACGTGGTGGGCATTGCTGTCAATGCGGCGGCGAAAGATGAACCTGTGGTATATATCATGACCGGGGAAGTCTTTGCAGACGCCGTGAACATAGGGACGGTTGACGCCGCAGCGGCAAAGGCGGCGCTTAGAAAACTGTGTATTTTTTTGGTGTAATTTTAGTGTAATTTTGGCGTAAAGGAGGAATGAAAATGCCGAACACTGTAAGCATTTATGAACCCAGAACCATGATGGGCGTCATTAAAAAACTGCCGCCTGTCCACACCTTTTTCCGGGATACGTTTTTCGGGAACACAAGGACATTTGTAACGGAAAAGGTGGATATTGATTTTTGGAAGGGCAGCAGGACAATGGCCCCGTTTGTGAGCCGTCTTGTGGGCGGGCAGATCATACCGGGCAGCGGATATGAGACGGACAGCTACACCCCGCCGCTGATCGCCCCGGATAAAGTCACCACGATTGACAATATCATCAACAGGCAGCCGGGGGAAAGCCTGTATTCTGAAATGACCCCCGCACAGCGGGCCGTCATTAAAATGCGTGATGACTTCACGGAACTGCGGGACAGCATTATCCGCCGTGAAGAGTGGATGTGCGCCCAGACCATGCTGGCCGGAAAGATCATGGTAGTGGGTAAGGGCGTGGCGGACGTGATTGATTTTGGCTTTACTAACAAGATCGACATTTCCAAAGATACAAAACTGAAATGGAAAGGCGGAACTGCCCAGAGCAAGTATGAAAACCTGGTGGAATGGCATGAGCGGGTCCAGAAGGAAGGCTTCACGAACTGCAACGTATGTATTATGGCATCTGACGTGGCGGTGGAGTTTATCAAGGACGAAAGTATCCAGAAAATGCTGGACGTGAAAAACTATGCCCTGGCAGTGATCAAGCCCGAACAGAAGGAGAATAACGTCACCTACATAGGGACCATTCATGAACTGGGCCTGGACATTTACAAGTACAATGAATGGTATCTGGACAACTGGACTAACCCCGCAAAACCCACGCAGCTTCCCATGGTGCCTTCCGGCACCCTGTTACTGGCCAGCACGAATGCCAGGTATTCCAGGCTTTACGGCGCTATCAACAGGCTGAACCAGAAGACGGAGAAGTGGGAGACGGTGGAAGGAAGCCTGGTGCCGGATACTTTTATCAAGAAGCGCCCGGACCGCCGCTTTCTGTCCCTGCAATCCGCCCCCATTCCCGTGCCGCATGAGGTGGACAGCTGGCTGACGGCGAAGGTATTCTGATGGACTTCAAGGCCCAGTGTGACGCCGATATGGCGGTATTCCACAACAGCGCTGAATTTGCCACGGTGGCGGGCTTTTGGTATGACAGGGCATGGTATGAAGCCCCCGCCGTGCTGGACCATGAGGCGGCGGCGGAGCGCCAGAGGAAAAGCAACGACAATGCGCCGGGGGTTTCCGAACTGGAAGCCCTGGTATATGTGGCGCATAAGGATTTAGGGTTTATCCCGGAAAGGAACCATGAGTTTGCAATAAAGGTGGCGGGCGTCACCCAGGAATACAATATTCTGAAAGCAGACTACGAAGACGGGGAAATCATACTGGAACTGGGGGCATATGTGGAATGAGCGGCATAGGCGTTGAAATCAATGCGGAAACCATGGAACGGGTGCAGGCACTGCTGGCAAACGTCCCCAAAGGGGCGGAAAGGGCGTACATGAACGCCATAAACAGGGGCCTGTCCCGTGTAAAGACCGCCGCATGGCAGGGAATAAAGCAGGTGTACACCGTGCAGGCGTCCGCACTGAATGCGGCCACGAATACCAGCATACAGAAGGCCAGCACGGGGAACCTTGCGGGCTTTGTCCGTTTTGCAGGGTATAAAATCCCCCTGTACAAGTTCAAGGTATCCCCCAAACAGCCCGGCGGGAAAAAGCTGGTCCGTGCCAGCGTTAAGAAAGGCGGGGGCGCTGTATTTGAAAGCGCCTTTATTGCCGCCATGAAAAGCGGCCATGTGGGCGTATTCGAGAGGGAAGGCAGGAAGCGCCTGCCTGTATCGGAACTTATGGGGCTTTCCGCCGCCCAGATGGCAGGCCAGGAAGCGGTATCCAGGCAGGTACAGGAAGAGGCGCAGCGGCTTGTAAATGAGCGCCTGGAACATGAGATTGACAGGCTGCTGAACGGATACGGGGGTTAAAGATGACACCTATAATTTTACTTGACAATCTGGCGGAGTTTGTGAAGGCAAAGACGGCGGACATAATCCTACAGGTGCGGGTACAGCCTGGGGAAGAGGGGAAGGAACGGGCAGCGGAAGTCCACAAAATGCGCTTGCCGAAGAAAGAGGACAGCACGCAGCGCATACCGTACATTCTCTTGCAGATCATAACCGGCAAGGACGGGAAGAACGAACGGAACCAGCCGGAAAGCACATGCCAGATCAGAATAGTGGTGGCAACTTACGCAGAGGACCAGAGCGTGGGCAGCTATGACGTTCTGAATGTCATTATGAGACTACGGACAGAACTGGAAAGAAACAGGATACTGGCGGAACAGTTTACTTTGCAGGACCCGCTGGAATATCTGATTTATCCAGACGATTATGCCCCGTATCATTTCGGGGAAATGATGACGAACTGGTCCATACCAGAAATCAAACAGGAGGTTGAAGAAATATGGCAGTAAAAAGCGCAAAGAAAGCCATAGAGGCAGCAGGGCTTCCCACGGGAACCCTGGAAGAGGCCCAGGAAGGCCCCCAGGAGGGCCAGGGAGCGCCGGAAAAGGAAGAGGCGGGGGAAAATACCCAGGAGCCGGAAAAACCCCAGGAGAGCCGGGAAACGCTTGTGTATGTGGGGCCGTCCCTGCCCAGGGGAATGCTGAAGCAGAACAGCATTTTTGTGGGGACCAGGGAAGAGGTTGAAAAGAGCCTGGAAGAGGCCATAAAAAAGTACCCCATGGCCAAAAACATGCTGGTGCCCGTGTCGAAACTGGCGGAAGCGAAAGTTAAGATCGCCAGTAAAGGGAATATCCTGCACAAATACTATGCGGACATTGTTTCGCTGATCGGTGCGGAATTTAAAGAGTGACAGAAAGAGAAGAGAAAAGGAGCTTCCTGTATAATACAAACATAGGGAATTCCAAGAAAGGTGGTTGATAAAAAGATACCTCAGAGTAAAATAAG
>NZ_CALPDH010000036.1:0-51072 GCF_943193215.1 Acetatifactor aquisgranensis
ATTTTACTCTGAGGTATCTTTTTATCAACCACCTTTCTTGGAATTCCCTATGTTTGTATTATACAGGAAGCTCCATTTTGATATAATCTCCTGCTCCCCATTCCCCAATCTGCCGGAAAGCCGGGATGCCTGCCTGAATGCCCTTATTTATGCTTTCCTGTCAAAAGACGGCTTCTCCTCCAGATAATCCGGCAGTGCTTCCAGTTCCTCCCCTTTGCCGTTCTTTAGGGAACGGTACTCATTAAAGTAGATTCCGTAAAATTCCCTTTCTTTTTCCCGTTCAGCCGGAGTCCTCTCGCAAGCCCACCCGTATCCCGAACCGAGATACGTCAATACCTTTGTGCCCTGGCAGTAAATGTCCGCACCGTATCCCCCGCTTGTCAGGATGGGGCAGGTCAGCGTCCCGCCCCCTGCCAGGGCGAACTTCTTTTCGGCAAGGCTCTCCGTCCTCCCGTCCGCCGCCTCCAGAAAGTCAAGCAGCGTCAGCTCCCCGCTTCCATGGCATTTCGGATTGCCGCCCTGCCGCTTCAGCGCATTTTCAGCCTGCCGGTAAAGCGCCTTCCTGTCGGGCGACACATCAGACATATACTCTGCACACAGCTAATCCGGACAGAGTATGCACTGTGGAATACATGCCAAACACAAAAAACTCTCTGCGTCAGGCTGTCTTCAAAGGATTCCGCACAGACATGGTGTCGGAGGATATAGACTGACAAATCGTCCTCCGCCTATGGATATATTCCAGTTCTGCCCTGCCTGCAGTATTCGCCGCCTTCCGTGCCAGCTCCTTGATCTCGTCAGTAAACTCAGCCTTTGATTTACTGCTTTTCCCGGAACTTGGAATGATTGACCAGTCAGGCCCCCTGCCGCTCAATGGCATACTGTGTTTCGTATTTGCAGAATTTACTGCACTTAAAGCCGAAATTCCCATGAGTACACCTCACAATTCATTTTCCTATCTGCGGTTCCCCTTCCACTCAAAGCCACTCCTGCTCCCCTGATTCCCCAATCCGCCGGAACGCCGGGGATACCTGCCTTGTTGGGCTGTGGCTTATCGGGGATATACAGCCGATAGAATCTATTTTCTGTTCATGAAATCCCAATACGCCTGCATACTGTACTGGTAATATGCCGCCGCTTTTTTCTGGCTCAACAGCTTCATATCACTAATCTGTTTCTGGAACATATCCATGAAATTTGTCCTGTCGTTCAATCCCATCATACCCGTTCCCGGTGGAAGTGATGTAAGCCCTCCGTTCTTGTCTACACCCATATAGGATTCCAATGCAGTCATTTCCACTAATGAAGCATTCCGGGGATTTATTTTGTTGATATATATGGTCTGCTCGAATTCATCCCCATTCTCATCAACACCTTTTGCAATCACAGTCGGGTCATCTTCTGTTGAGCCTTCTGCATATTTGATATAGAAGGACAGCCCTGTCCCATTGCTGCCGGAATACAGCATATCATCTGTTTTCAGATAAACAGTATGGCCTTTCTTAACCGCCGCATTGTTTACCTGTTCTGCAAAATTCTTTCCTGTCGTATTCTGCTGTGTTTTTCTTGCTCCCTGCCATGCCGGATATCCCGCTGTACCTATTCCATTTACACTCATCTCCAAATATCCTCCATTATTTATTATCACGGCTCCTCTGTCGGTCAGAACCACGCCCGCTCCCTTGTAATAAGTCCGAGCGGTTCATTGCCTTATAAATACCCTCCCCCTCACCTCCGGGCAGACCGCAGAGGCAAAGCACTATGCGCCTCTGCGGAATAAGATGTAAAGAATATAAGTTCCATCTTACTGCTACAGAGAAAGTATGTCAAATTGTTTCGGTGATATATCCATTTTAAACAGAAACTGAAATGCTTGCCTCATGTTCCGCAGAAACCGTCTCTCCTGTTTTTGTATAGGTTACAGGCTCCTTTACGGCATCCATCTTTATTTCATCGGAGCCTATGCTGCCAGAATCTACATTATCCTTCAACAATACCTTTCCTTCTTCACTGATCTCCACGGTATCTGTATTGGTGTCAGCATTCCTGTTTCCCTCTATCCTATCTTCCAGCTTTTCACGTTCTTCCCTGCGCTTCTGGATAGCCTCTTCACGCTGCAACTTTGCTTTTTCCCTTGCCTCCCTTGCGTCTTCTTCCATTCCTTTGTCAGCTTCCGCCTTATAATCCTCCGCCTTACCGGAAAATTCATCAGCATACCCCATTGCGCGCTCCATTGTTGCTGTATCGCCTTTACGCCTTGCTTCCTTGAAAACACGCATAGGGGTATTCATCAGATTCATATTCGTCCTTGCTCCTACAAGACCTTCCATCGTCTTTGTATTCATAAAACCGCCTCCCAATCATCGTTTTTAAGAGCATATAAACCCTCATTTATTTTTTCGGTGGCGTGGATATACGATATTAGGTTTATGTTTCAAACAGCCGTTTTGGTGTCATGTGCGGTATCCGAAAACGGCATTAAAATAGATATCACGAAAATACCTTTTCCGGCTTCTTTATGCACTGCCCCGTTATATCTATTCACCACATCGCCAACATTCAGCAGGCCGATACCGTGTTCCTGTGAATCGTCTTTATTCGTAAAGCCTTCTGTAAGCTTTTCCGTCCTGTCCATACTGTTTTTTACTTCGATCAGAAAACATTTCTTTACAGTCCTCGCCTGAATATTGATAAAGCGGCTTTCATCTTTCTGCATCCTTCCACACGCTTCCAAAGCATTATCCAGTATATTGCCCATTAGGACACATAAGTCAAATTCATTGATGCAGCATCCCTTTGGCATCTGCATATCACATTCCCATTTGATGTCCTCCCCTTCCGCCTGTTTCCGCTTCAGGTACAGGAGAGCGTCCACCGCCTTATTCCCTGTCAAATCTCCCCCTGCATCCAGAATAACACCCTCCATATTTTTTAAGTAGTCCTCTATCTTCTCCCATTCTTTATTCCGTGACAGCGCCGTCAGAGCAATAATATGATTTTTCATGTCATGCCGTAACCGTTCCGACTGTCTGTACTGCTCCGTCAGCATTTTGTAAACCGAAATCTGCGAATGGTACTGGCTGCTCTTTTCCTGCTCCAGATAAATCCGGTTCATTCCAAACACATAAAACCCTGCCGCTGCCATAGAAAGGAAAGCCAAAACCAAAAATTCAGAATGGCTGAAAATCTGGTCGTAATACACCCCCATGCCGCCCCCGCTTCTGACCATAATTCCATTGCTCGCACCCAGGCTTGCCACATCATACACTGTAACGATCACAAGCAAAGGAACAGCCAATATGGCATACCACTTTCCCGGCTTGCCGCAAAAAACAGGCTCAAGACGTTTGGACATCAAATATATCGCAAATATGGCAAAGCAATAGCCAATACCGCTGACCAGTCCTCCTTTCCAACCTCCAAAAAGCGGTTCCGGAATCTTTTTTACCGTATGTAGGAAAAACAGCACCAGACAGTCTAAAAGAGAAGCGCAGAACTCTGATACCAGCTTTATAACCACTATCAGAATAGAGGCCGCCAAAATCCTTTTTTCCCTATCTGACCGAAAAAACAGTATCACCAATCCCACAAAGAATATAGAACCCGACACTGCGAAGAAGCTATACAGGTCAGGATACCGCCGACCCAAAATATTCCTTAACAGCAGGCTGCAAAAGGAAATGATTACAAACAACCGCGCCCTCCTTTTGGAAGTTCCTAAAAATTTCATGCAAAACTTGTCCGCCGCCCACAGACACCCCAAACAGAATGGCGCTACAATTAAAATATCAGCATAGTCTGAGAGTTGTTTCATAGTATACCTCCATTTTTCCGCATGACCTTAAGCATCTCCTGAACAAACTCGTCATACCTTCTCTTTGCAATCACGATTTTTTCCCCGTTTTCCAGAACCACTTCCTTCCTGCTATACCCGTCAACATATTTCAGATTTATAAGATAGCTTTTGTGGCATCTGAAAAAACCTTTATCCCGTATTTTGTTCTCCAGTTCCCCTATCTGTTCATAATAAGTAAAAATTCCTTCCGGTCCATGGGCATCGACTATTCTTCCTTTTATCTCGAAATAATATATATCATCAAGGAATAACTTCTTTTTCTGCCTTTCCCTGCTTACTATGATAAATTCCTGTGAACGGCTTTGTGTTTTAACGATGGCTTTTTGCAGTACATTTTTTAGTTTCCTGTCATCCACAGGCTTCAACAGATATTGGAAAGCCTCCACGTCATACGCTTCAAACACATACTCCCTGCTGGAAGATATAAAAATGAGTATCTTATCAGATGCCTTTTTACGAAAAGCCTGTGCTGTTTTCATCCCATCCAAATCCTGCATAATGATATCAAGGAAAACAATGTCAAAACTTTCCAGTGCCTGCAGCAGTTCCCCGCCGCTTCGGAACTGGCGGATGATGCATGGTATTTTCATTTCTTCCATAATTTCTTTAATTCTCTTTGCCATATTGCAGCATTCTATGACTTCATCATCACAAACCGCTATTGAGAGCATTTCATCACCTGCCTTATATGGGTATATCGTATATATCGACAAAAACGGGCATAAAGTTTTGTTAATGATATGAACGGGCTTTTTCGTGTAATAACCGTTTCAAATATATTTTTCGCCATTCGTCCGATATAAGGCGGCACAAACGCAAACCGCCGTGTAAGCATATTACCTCTGATTCCCCTTTCCAATACGCAGACCGCCGCATATGGCGGTTTGCCATAGCGGCGGTCTTTAATCATCAAAAAACACCATCTACTCTAACAATTTTTTCTTTAACATTTCAATCTCTGTTTTTGAGATACCTTTCTTTAATAAATAGTCTTCTATTGTTCCATATTTTTCTCGCAGAAATGACAAAACAGCATCCATATACTCAGATTTAATGTATAATAGAAAATCAGGAATGCCTCCCGGAACATTTTTTGCTATTTGAGACATTTGATACAGATAGGCATTTGATACTTCATAATCTGCAATAATGTCTATGTCCGCAACATTTCCTAAACCTCCATGCCCGCACACTTGGCACCACCATAAATGAAACTGTGCAGACGATAGGTTCTTGATTTTGTTTGTGCCGTTATTTATACTTATGGCAACGGCAAAAATCGTGTTTATTTTGGGCTGGAAGCCCGTTTCCTAAACTGATTTCAGGTACTCTCATTTGCACCACCACCTGTCCAGCCATTTAAGAACCCCGGTTCACGGCCAAAGGACGTATAGTAAAATGATAAGAGACAGAGTACCGTGCCGTAAATTCCACCAGGAGGTGCCAGTATGGATAGAATTTACGACAATTGTTGTGGTATTGATGTTCACAAAAAACTTATCGTTGCCTGCTTCCGATGCGGCAAAAAGCAGGACGTGCGTGAGTTTGGCGCAACAACCAGAGAACTCCTCTCATTGGCTGACTGGCTCAAAGAAGGCGGCTGTGAAATGGTCGCTATGGAGAGTACAGCCTCTTATTGGAAGCCTCTGTACAACATCCTTGAATCTTCTGACTTGAATGCCATGGTGGTCAATGCCCGCCATATGAAAGCTGTTCCAGGTCGAAAAACAGACGTAAAAGATGCGGAATGGATCGCTGACCTTTTACAGCACGGTCTGCTCCAGCCCAGTTACATTCCCGACAAAGACCAGCGGGAACTGAGGGAATTAGTCCGTTATCGCAAAAGCCTTGTAGGTGAACGTACCAGAGAATTGAACAGGCTCCAGAAGATGCTGGAAGGAGCCAACATCAAGTTGTCCGGGACCGTATCTGACATCAATGGCAAAAGCGCCCGCAGCATCCTGGAGTATCTCCTTACCGGGGAGCCCATCGATGAGGCAAAATACGATGAGATGTATAATCAGAAGGTCATTGCCCATAATCTCAAAGCCACCAGGGAGCAGATCATTGATGATCTCAATGGTGCCATGTCATCTCTCCAGCGCCGGATGATGAAGGAACTTCTCATCCATTTGGACGAACTGAATATTCACATCAGAAATCTGGATGATGAGATTGACAACTTCATGAAACCGGAGGAAAAGCAAGCTTCCCAGGCAATCCAGGACGTGACTGGCATAGGCAATACCAGTGCCCAGGCCATCATTTCTGTCATTGGTACGGATATGGAGCGTTTTCCAACGGATAAACACATTTCATCCTGGGCAGGGTTGTGTCCTGGAGACAATGAAAGCGCCAAAAAGAGAAAATCTGGAAAGACCAGAAAAGGGAACTCTCTACTACGGACAACATTGATCACCTGTGCGCATGCAGCTGTAAAAAACAAGAAGTCTTACTTCCATGCTCAGTTTATGCGGATAAGTGCCCACCGAGGGACAAGGCGTGCCTGTGTGGCCGTTGCCCATTCCATGCTCATTGCGATATACCACATCCTCAAGGATGGTGTTGTTTTCAAGGATCTGGGAGCTGATTATTACAACCAGTTCAACGAGGAACGCAAGATCAATGCATACCTTAAAAAGTTAAAAGCGCTTGGTTGGGAAGCTCCAGTAGTTGCCGCATAAACCTGTCAGTTAAGTTTAAAATCAGCTTTTTTGAGTTTGAGGGGGCAGTCTGCGCTTTTTTGGCTACCCGGAAGGTTGTGTTTCATAGTAATAAAAGCAGCAGCGCTGAAATTACTCCTGTTCTGTCTTTCCCCTCCTGGCAATGAAAAAGTGTGCCACCTTCTGAATCAGCCATTGTATGAAAAATTTGAAATATGGCTTCATCATTTTCATAATAAGAATTGCTACCATTCCCATACCCCATAAAGCCGTATTCAATGTTTCCATCCTGCCCAGTTCTATAAATTTTGCATCCATTGTTATATCTTCTCAAGATTTTTCACAAAAAAAATTTAAAAAATGAAAAAAAACAGTTGGCAAAATGCTCCTACCTGTGTTATAATAATTTTGTTCGCAGGATTAGTACATTGGTAGTATATCAGCTTCCCAAGCTGAGGAGGCGGGTTCGATTCCCGTATCCTGCTTTCAGGAAAGTTCTAAGATTTATCAAAAAACCAATCAAATTGTATTTGATTGGTTTTTATTTTGCCTGAAACTCAGGTATACTGCTTATAATCTGGCTTTTCTCATCTATGCTCCGCCTGTTCCCGTGGCTTTTGGTATTGCCTGTCGGCCCACTCACAGGTATGTGGATGCGGGTTTAAAGGTATTGTCAGCCCAGCCGCTGCTAGCTCGTATGGATTTGGACTAAAACAGGCGTAAAGCCTTTATTCAATCAGCAAAGTGCTGAGCGATATCGCTTTGTTGAGCCCGGGGAGCTATCATTTGATTTCACTGTCTTTCTGCCTCTCAAGAATCTCCTCCAATGTCCTGGGCGTATACTCCATGTAATCTATCATGGCGCCGCAGTTGAACATTTCGCAGGGCTTATCGTATAGCATCTCCATCTCGTATTTCACGCGCTTCATCATATTCCACTCAAAGCTGATATGCACATGCCCATACAAGTGATACCAGCCGTAGTAATGATGATTGAAGCAGGGAATAGGGTAATGGCTGAGCACGACTCCCTTTTTGTCAGGAAAAAGCAGTTCCTTATAATCTGTTATCTCCATGAAAAGAGACTGGAATTCCCGGTTTTTCAACAGATTCCTATCGTGATTCCCGACAATCAGATGTTTTTTTCCGTTCAGCGCCCTGACGATTTCATTGGTTTTAGTAGCGTTATACCAACTGATGTCCCCCAGGACAAATATCTCGTCATCTGGGCCTGCCGCATTGTTCCAGTTCTCTATCAAAGCCTCGTCATGTTCCTCTATGGTCTTAAAAGGCCTGTTGTCGAAAGCCAGCGCCGCTTCGTGGCCGAAATGTGTGTCCGCAATAAAGAAATATGCCATGGAATCTCTCTCCTTTCAGCCAGCCTGCGCCCCTAGGATATCAATCTGGCACATCCCCATGGTCTCCAGAGCCGCCTCGTGAGTCTTCGGCGTCACACCGGCGCAGCAGGAGGCATCCACGGCAATCTTCATCTCAGGAAAGTGGGCTTTCAGCAGCAGCGCGTTGGACACTACGCAGATATCCGTGCACAGCCCCACCAGTTCCAGCTCTATCTCTCCTTCAGCAGCCGCCTTGGCGATTTCCTCTACCAGCTTCGTGGAGCCGAATGTCCCTTTTTCGATAGTACGGTAATTTTTCTCCGACAGGGCGTACAGAATTTTTTCGTTCAAGAGCCAGCCGTCGCTGTCCTTGACGCAATGGGGCACAGGCAGCTTTTTACCCTCCGATGTCTCCAGATAATCCGCATGATGCGTGTCCAGAGTGGCGAATATCCTGCCCTCGAATCCCTCAATCTTTGCCGCCACATTGTCCACGATTCCCTGGGCCTCTTTCGTCCCCAGCGCTCCGTCCACGAAATCTTTCTGCATATCTACCACAATCAGAATCTTCTCCATAAAACCCCATCTCCTTATCTTTACGAAAAACCCCGGGACAGATATCCGTTCCCGGGGGATTGCATTCGCCTAAACTTATGCCAGTTTACTCTTTGCAAGCTCAGCCAGTGTCTTGAAGCCCTCGGCATCATTCACTGCCATCTCTGCCAGCATCTTTCTGTTGATTTCCACCTCAGCCAGCTTCAGTCCGTACATGAATCTGCTGTAGGACAGGCCGTTCATCCTTGCCGCGGCGTTGATACGGGCAATCCACAGCTGTCTGAACTGACGCTTTCTCTCTTTTCTGCCCGCATAAGCGTTGGCAAGAGCTCTCATGACAGACTGCTTCGCTATTCTGTACTGTTTGCTCCTTGCTCCCCTGTAACCTTTCGCAAGCTTCAATACTCTTTTATGTTTTTTCTTGGCGTTCAAGCCACCTTTAATTCTTGCCATTCTTAATCTCCTCCTGATTCTAATTTAAACCGCACATCTTGTCCGCCTTACAAGTAGGGCAGAATCTTCTTCATATTCTTCTCGTTCGTCTTGTCCGTTATGGCAGGTTTCCTCAGATTACGTTTGGTTTTCCGAGACTTCTTGGTCAAGATATGGCTCTTGTAAGCCTTATTTCTTTTCAGCTTACCCGTTCCTGTCACTTTAAAACGCTTTGCAGCAGATCTGTTTGTCTTCATTTTGGGCATAGCAATTTCCTCCTAAATTTTAATAATCTATATATACTCGGCGATAAAATCCTTTACAGCAAACGCCGTTTATATATTAACTCACTCATCCTAACGTTTTTCGGATAAAAACATCGTCATGCTCCGGCCCTCTACTTTCGGTGCCTTTTCAATCACCGCGATATCGGCCACGCTCTGGGCAAAATCATCCAATATGTGCTTGCTGGTGTTCATATGGGCCATCTCACGACCGCGGAACCGCAGCGTCACTTTCACCTTGTCGCCCTTGCTCAAGAATTTCCTGGCGGCATTGACCTTGGTGTTCAAATCGTTGGTGTCAATGTTGGGGGACAGGCGGATTTCCTTGATTTCAATGGTCCGCTGCTTCTTCTTTGCCTCTTTTTCCTTTCTGACCATCTCATACTTGTACTTGCCGTAATCGACGATCTTGCACACCGGGGGCTTCGCGGTGGGGGCAATCTTCACCAGATCCAAACCCGCCTCCTCAGCCATTCTCATTGCCTCTCTGGCGGGCATGATGCCCAGCTGCGCACCGTCCTCCCCAATCAGACGAATCTCCTTGTCCCGAATCTGTTCGTTAATCATTAAATCGCTAATGGTCTTATACCTCCCCATAAGAAAAGTGGATAGCATGACTATCCACTTTCACTCACCGAACACAGAGCAGCTTCCTGCCTGTGTATGAAATCTATGTCGTGAACGCTTACTGGCTCGATTGCCGTAAGGTGAGAGCGGATACTCTGCTTGGTCATGTGTTTCAGCACATCGTGTTCTTCACACTTTCTTACATTACCATAGATTTCATTTGTTGTCAATATCAAATTTTGATTTTTTTGTTTTTTGAATCCAGATTATTTCTCCGTAAACGTGGCGCAGGCCGTCTCTTTGCAGTCGCAGGCACCGCAGCCCTTGATATCCACATGGTCCGCATGACATTTATAGTTGGAATTGTAGACACATTTCACCGCTTCGCAGTCAATGCTGATGGTTTTGCTGGGATGCACCACAGAGCTTTTGAAAGAATCCATCCCCTCCCGCCTTTTGGTAAAACTCTCGCAGCAGGTCTCTTCACAGTCGCAGGCTTTTGTACCGCCCACGCAGATATCTCCCTTACAGCACAGATGCTCCTCGTTGTAGCCGCAGTTTTCCACCGCGCATTTCAAATCCGCCATATAAGCCTCCTTCTGCGCTGCTGTCCCGTTTAATGAAATCCATCTTCGGATTCGCGGCAAGCAGCGCAGAGGCGGCGAATCCGGACAGGACTTTCGTCCGCTCCGGTTCCGGCCGGATGCGGCACCTAGTCCTGTCAGAATCAGTATGCCCCATTCTTTCCGTCCTATTCTGATGTCAGTGAAAAGATAATTGATGATTTATACTGCTTAACGATTTCACTTGCCGTGAAACCAGACTGCATAACGCTGACTGGTTCAATCGCATGATTGCATTAGGCAGTATTCAGCGTTATGCAGTATAAATCACTTTGCGCTCTCCTGCACCTCTTCTTTGCGGATCTCCTTGGTGCGGATTTCTTCACAGATCTGGTCAAGGAACGCGGCAAGGGGTTTCTGTCCTTCGTCCCCGGCGAACCGGCTCCTGACGGACACTAGTCCCTCCTCTTCCTCCTGCTGACCTACCACCAGCATGTATGGCACTCTGTCCAGCCTGGCCTCGCGAATCTTGAAGCCTATCTTCTCGGAGCGGTTGTCCACTGTGGCGTCGATATCCTTATCTTTCAGCTCCTTCAGCACTTTTCCGGCATAAGCCTCGTACTTTTCGGAGATAGGCAGCACGCGCACCTGCTCCGGGCACAGCCAGGTCGGGAACTTTCCTGCGTATTTCTCAATGAGCCAGGCCAGCGTCCGCTCATAGCAGCCGATGGAAGTCCTGTGGATGATATAAGGACGGACCTTGTCGCCGTTCTCGTCGATATAGTACATGTCGAACTGCTCCGCCAGCAGGGCGTCCCACTGGATGGTGATCATGGTATCCTCTTTGCCGTACACGTTCCTGGCGTTGATGTCCACTTTCGGCCCGTAGAAAGCGGCCTCGCCCACATCTTCCACAAAAGGAATCCCCAGTTCCCCGAGCACGCGCCTGATAGAGCCCTCCGTCTCCTCCCATACTTCCGGCGCACCGATATATTTCTCACGGTTCTCCGGGTCCCATTTGGACAGATGATATGTCACGTCCTCCTCCAGCCCCAGGGTCTGCAGGCAGTACTGGGCCAGGGCGATACAGCCCTTGAACTCCTCCACCATCTGGTCCGGCCTGACAATCAGGTGTCCCTCGGAGATGGTGAACTGCCGTACCCTGGTAAGCCCGTGCATCTCCCCGGAATCCTCGTTGCGGAACAGCGTGGAAGTCTCGCCGTAGCGGCAGGGCAGATCGCGATAGGATTTCTGGCTGTTCTTGAACACATAGTACTGGAACGGGCAGGTCATGGGGCGCAGGGCGAAGACTTCCTTGTCTTTCTCTTCGTCCCCCAGCACGAACATGCCCTCTTTGTAATGATCCCAGTGGCCTGAAATCTTATACAGGTCGCTCTTTGCCATCAGCGGCGTCTTGGTACGGACATAGCCCCACTCCTTGTCCTCCAGATCCTCGATCCAGCGCTGGAGCTTCATGACCATCTTGGTCCCCTTGGGCGTCAAGAGCGGCAGTCCCTGACCGATTACATCCACCGTGGTGAACAGTTCCATCTCACGGCCCAGCCTGTTGTGGTCCCGGCGCTTGGCATCCTCCATGCGCTCCAGATGGGCCGCGAGTTCTTCCTTTTTGTTATAAGCGGTACCGTAGATGCGCTGGAGTCTGGCCTTGTCGGAATCACCTCTCCAGTAAGCCATGGAGGAAGAAATCAGCTTGAATGCCTTGACTCCTTTGGTACTCATCAGATGAGGCCCCGCGCACAAATCCACGAAATCGCCCTGACGGTAGAAAGAAATCTCCGCATCTTCCGGCAGATCCTGTATCAGCTCTACCTTATAGGGCTCGCCGCGATCCTCCATGAACTTCACCGCTTCCGCCCTGGGCAGGGTGAAGCGCTCCAATTTCGCGCCGTTTTTGATGATTTTCTTCATCTCCGCCTCAAGGGCGTCCAGATCCTCCCTGGAAAAAGGCTCATGGTCGAAATCATAATAGAATCCCGTGTCGATGCTGGGGCCGATGGCCAGCTTCACCTGGGGGAACAGGTTCTTCACCGCCTCTGCCAGCACATGGGAGGCCGTATGGCGGATGGTCGCCAGACCCTCCTCATCGTTTGCCGTGCAGATGCTCAGCTCACAGTCACAGTCGATGACTGTCCTCAGATCCACTACTTTCCCGTCCACCTTGCCGCAGCAGGCAGCCCTTGCCAGCCCTTCGCTGATGTCCAGGGCAATGTCGTATACGCTGAGAGCGTTTTCATACTCCTTGACGGAGCCGTCCTTCAATACGATTTTCATCTGTGTCCTCTCTCCTTTCTGTTCCTGCAGGCTCTCCTGCATCCGCATTCCTTCTTTTCCCTGCCCTGCTCCAGCTTCCCGGTGCCGGCTTCGCAGCCACTGCCGTCCCCATTGCCGCAGCCGATTATGACACCGTGGGGCAGGGGTGCCATCCGCAGGCCGTGAATGATTCCGGCCAGCAGGCATATGGCCCCTGTCATCCAGAGCATCGTCTTTGTCACGGTCACCTCCCCATCGAAACAGGTCTCTTTCAGCTTCCTGCAGTTCTCTTTGAACTCTTGCATTTTCTGTCATCTCCTTTTCCGAATTTTTCCATTTGCACATACCGAATTCAGCCGGGGATGTCCCCGCTGCCCAGAGTGAGCCCTGCGCGCCGCTCCGGCGGTGTCTTCCAAGCGCCCCGGCCTTTTCGCGCAGCTCTGTGCACAGACCCGTGCATAGAAAAACGTCCCCTGCAATCAAAAATTGCAAGGGACGTTTCTGTCTGCCATTCCACCATGGGAATCCGTAAAACGCGGTTCCACCCTTGTTGCAGCCACAAGCAAAGCTGCCACTTTCTTAAGCCTGTAACGGAGGCTTCCGTGCCCGATTAAGGGCCGCTCCGAGATGGTCTTCAGAAGCCTTACGCCGAACCGCTCACAGCACCGGTCTCCCGGGCGGTCCTCTCTGGGAACGTTCCACATCCTACTCTTCTCTTCAACGCTTTTTCTGGAGTGCTCTACTTCCCTATCATAATACCTTTCCGCCGGAAAGTAAAGTACTTTTTTTCGGAAATATCTCCGAATCCGGCTCAGGTTGCCTTTGTGCCATTGATGGCCGTCATGATGCAGTCGTTTACCTCTTCCCGGCTCATGTCCAGCGCCACCGCCAGCTCTCCGTAGAGATTCTCCTCCGCCAGATGAAGATACTTCGCATCCAGAGCGGTCATTTTCCTGCCAGCCTGAATCCGCTTCTGTTTCCGCAGATTTATGGTCTTGATAAGCTTCACCAGCTCCTCGCAGTCATTGGACTTCATGCATTCCTTGTATATCTGCTCCGTCATCTTTTCATTGATGATGGTCAGCAGCTGAATCTCCGGAATCGTCCCAATCAACCGTTCCGCCTCTGTCCGCTCCAGCACTTTGCGCATCAAGGGTTCCTTTTGGGAATCCACCGGCACATATACTGTGCTTCCCGCTGAATACAAAGGTTTCAGGATATAGTATTGTTTCTCCTTATCCACGCCTGAAATATTCAGGGCCGTGATATTTTCCACCACACAGACGCCCTTATTGCTGCATATCACATAATCTCCTATCTGAAACACCTGAAACCTCACTTTCTGCAAATCTGCAAATATCAACCTCCGCTATATGTTATAACCATATTATAACAGGTTTAAACGCAATTTGTCAGCATTTTTCATTAATGAGGGCGATTTTTGTGAAATATGCGCATGGCGTAATCGTAGTATTTTGTACAAAAATTAAAACATATTTTGTCAATCGATAACTTTTACACTTTCAATAACAGGCTGATTGGCCTTTTCCACTGTGCCATTATTGTCAGTCACCGGCGTATCCTCACAGATGGCATCCACCACCTCGATGCCCTCCGTCACATAGCCGAAGCAGGCATACTGTCCGTCCAGGTAAGTGCTGTCCTCATGTACGATGAAGAACTGGGAGCTGGCACTGTCCATCATCTGGGAACGTGCCATGGAGATTGCGCCCCTGGTGTGGGACAGATTGTTCTCGACACCGTTCTGGGAGAACTCGCCCTTGATTTTCTCATCGGAGCCTCCTGTGCCATTGCCCAGCGGATCCCCTCCCTGTATCATGAAGCCGGAAATAATGCGGTGGAAAGTCAGTCCGTCATAGAAGCCGTCTCCCGCCAGCTTCAGGAAATTCTCCACTGTGATGGGAGCCACATCCCCGTCCAGCTCCACGGAAATGGTGCCGTAATCTTTCACTGTGATCTCCACATGATGTTTCCCTGCGACATCTGTCGCCGAATCGTCTTTCTCCTGATTTTCTTCTTCCGGTACGCTTTCGCCTGCATCGTCGGTATCGGTCGTATGCAAAATGGATGATGTAAGGTCTGATTCGTCCAGCTGCGCGATCTCTTCTGCAGAATCTGCCGAAGATTCCGTCTCTTTGCTGTCCCCGCAGGCCGCCAGGGATACTGCGATTACTGCTACCATCAAAATGCTCAATAATTTCTTTTTCATTTTCTCTCCCTTTCTATTCTATAAATACGCAACAACAATGCCACCATAGATGTCAATGCACCTATGATGGCACAATCGCACTTTTTTTATGCAAAATCACCAATGGTTCTCTGCGTCCTCTGCGGGAAGACTATATTGTATAGTCAAAACGCTGACCAGTATAACTCTGACGCTCCTCTTTTACGGTACTCCAGTCTACCTGGCTGATTTTCTCCGCCAGCTCCTCTACCGTAGAGGCGAACACTGTGGTGCGTTTGCCGCTTCTTCCCTGGGCCATGTACTCGGCCGCCTCTGCTTTCTCGGCATCCTTTGCCGCTGTCCGCTTGTCCTCGCGCTGTTTCTCGATGCGCTCGCGCTGCTTTTCGCTGTTCTTCTCCAGCTCTGCGAAGAAAGATACTTCTCCGTCATCGCCGAAAGAAATACCGATGCGGGATATGTCGTCCGCTTTGTCGCCAAGCTGCGTCTTCATCTCATCCAGCTTGGATACGGCATTGTCCAGGATTTTCAGATTCTTGTTCTTCACGTCCTCGTCCGCAGCCATCTTCTCCAGTTCTTCCGGAGTGAACAGGGCCGTGTACTCGCCCGTGCCCCTGGACAGCAGGGAGGCAGCCTCCTCGTCCGTCTCAAAATCCGCCACCATGAAATCCATGTTGCCGTAGGACTTCTGCAGCTCTTTCAACAGCTTCTGGGCCGCTTTGCTTAAGGTAGGGGACTTTTTATTCTCCTTGGCAGCGTCCGCTTTCTTTGCTTTGTCAGCTTTGGCCCGCTCCGCGTCCTTTGCGGCCTGGGCGGTCTTCTCATAAATACTGCTCTGATAATAACTTCCTATTTTTTCCATTTTCTGCCCTCCATAGCTTTTTACCGCATCTTCCTTTGATGCCCTGTCTTTCAGCCATACCTCTTACCGGGGGACACCCCGTCTGTCTTTTATTTCGGCAAAAATAAGGAAAACTTTACCGTAAAACGGAATAGACTTCACATCGCGGATATGATATACTTTATACACTTACACCAGATAACATATAATGAACAGGATTTTAAGAAAGAAGGAGGTGATGATATGGCATTGACCCAGGAGGATCTGCAGGCGATAGCCGGCTTGCTCCAGCCTATCCAGGGAGAAATCCAGGCTATGAAAGGAGAAATCCAGGCTATGAAAGGAGAAATCCAGGCTATCAAGGGAGAAGTCCAGGCTATCAAGGGAGAAGTCCAGGCTATCAAGGAGGACGTTCAGGAATTAGCTCGCCGCACGACCAATATTGAGCTGACTCTCGAAAATGAAACGAACCGCAATATCAAAATAATTGCCGAGGGACATCTGGATTTAAGCCGAAAGCTGGATGATGCTCTGAAAGTGGAAAATGAAAAGGAGTTGCTTCTGATTCGCGTCAATATACTCGAAAACGAGCTGAGGAAAGTCAAGGAACGGCTGGCACAGATTGCGTGACACCATTCGTACACAGGATAAAGGACAACAATACCCATCGCAAGGAGGAACCGTACATGAATTATCGCAAATTAGGTAAGACAGGGCTGATGGTCAGCGAAATCGGCCTGGGCGGAGAATGGCTGGAGCGCCATAACGCGGAAGAGGTGAAGCAGGTCGTCCAGCACTGCCAGGAGGCCGGAATCAACATTCTGGACTGCTGGATGTCCGAGCCAAATGTGCGCACGAACATCGGGAAAGCCATTGCCGGGAGCCGGGAGAAATGGTATATCCAGGGCCACATCGGCTCCACCTGGCAGGGCGGCCAGTATGTCCGCACCAGAGACCTGACACAGGTAAAGCCCGCTTTCCAGGATCTCCTGGAGCGGCTGCAGACGGACTACATAGACCTGGGGATGATTCATTTCGTGGACGAGCCCGCGGAATTCCGCAAAATCATGGCTGGTGAATTCCTGGAGTATGTCCAGGGTCTGAAAGAGGCCGGAACCATCCGCCACATCGGCATGAGCACCCACAATCCTTCCGTGGTGAAGCTGGCGGCGGAAAGCGGCATAATCGAGATGGTCCTGTTCTCCGTCAACCCGGCTTTCGACATGCTGCCTCCCACGGAGAACATCGACGACTATTTCGCGAAAGACTATGACGAGGGCCTTGGAGGCATCGCCCCCGAGCGTGAGGAGGCCTACCGGCTCTGCGAGCAGAATGGAGTGGGCATCACCGTCATGAAAGGATATGCCGGCGGCAGGCTGTTTTCCGCGGAGAGCTCTCCTTTCGGCGTAGCACTGACACCTGTACAGTGTATCCATTATGCGCTGACCAGGCCCGCCGTGGCCAGCGTCATGGTGGGATACGACACGCCGGAGCATGTGGATGCCGCCGTGGCCTATGAGGCTGCCACCATGGAGGAAAAGGACTATGCCAGCGTGCTGGCCAAGGCTCCCAGTCACAGCTACTATGGGCAGTGCACCTACTGCGGGCACTGTGCGCCCTGTCCCGCCGGCATCGACATCGCTATGGTAAACAAGCTTTATGATTTGGCCCTCATGCAGGACGAGCTGCCCGCCTCCTTAAAGGCCCATTATGACCAGCTCTCCGCAAATGCCAGCGCCTGCATCGGCTGCAAGGGCTGCGAGAGCCGCTGTCCTTTCGGCGTCAAGGTTGCGGAACGGATGGAGAAGACACGGAAGCATTTCGGCTGACGCGCGGCCAATGTCCCGGCGGCGGTTCTGAAACCATATCTCAGAACCGCCGCTTCAGCGCCCGCTCTGTGGGAATAATCGGCAGCATCATGATGATGCATTCCACCAGGCTGACAATGCCGCCCCACAGTCCTACCATACTATCGCCTTTCCCCAGACAGGGCAACATGGCCGGCACGGAAAGCACAAGCATCACGGTGCCCACCCGCAGCCAGAGCCGCCCCATATACGCATGGGCGAAATTCCACGCCGCCTGGCTGGCCATGGACCTGGCGGTGCGGTATCCGAAGAGGCCGTTGATTTTCCCGGGCGGCCAGCGCAGGAATATTACACCGAAAACAATCATCAACAACGGTATCAACAAGTTCATACACACCATGAATATCCAAAATCCCATTTATTTTCCTCCTGTTTAACGTTTCTTCTGTCCCCGGAACTTCCGTACCTGTCTGCCTCCTGTCTGTCAGCCGGCTTTGTCCGGCAGCCTGTACTTCCCAAAAGCTTTCTCTATATCCCAATGCACATCCCGGAAGAACAGCGCCAGCCACACTCCATATGCGGCAAGCGCCGCCCAGCCGGTTATCCACCTTGCCCCCAGGGCGCCCAGCAGCATGACTGCACCCCAGAGAAGACAGGCATTTCTTTCATCCCTGGCCATCCGTGCCCTGTCGTACTTCGCCCTCTCCTCCTCGGGCAGGCTGTGGAAGCCGCTGAGCCAGTCAGCCGCCCTTTCCCTGCCGAGGGCAAAGAACAGCGCCAACAGCCAGAAGCAGGGCACCATAATGATACACGCGTAAAAACCAAGCATCTCCGCCCTCCTTCCCTATCTGATATAGAATCCGTAAAGCTGCATCTGCCGGTTGAAGCTCAGGGTGTATGTCACATTGACATTTTCATAGGAGGCACTCACCTGGACTGCAGCATAGACTTTATTTCTCTCATGGATTTCTACCATATAAATATTGCCGATAGTCCGCAATTCTCCCCAATCCGGGCTGATATAGTCCCTGATTGCATGGAAACCGGTCTGCTCCAGCGCTTTCTTCAGTTCCTCACAGGCATAGTCCTCCAGCGTCTCGTACTCTCCCGCGCTGAACAGCTCTATGACCTCTTCTGTAAGGGAGCGAACCTGCGCGGAATCAAAAATTTTGCTCTTCTCTATATCCCGGCCTTTCGGAAACATCCAGTAGGCAAGCCCTGCAATCGCCGCCAGCACTGCCAATATGACTCCGAAAATGCACAGAATCCGCCTGCGCTTTCTCCCATGGAATACTTTTTCTTCGTTTTTCCGTTCTTTCTCGTCCATATTTTCATTGAATTCTTCAGCGAGAATCTCCGGCTGTCCCATTTCCTCCAGAATCTTCGACAGTTCTCTTCCCTCTCCCAGCGCAATCTCGATGTCGGAGTCCAGCTGCTTCAGAATCTCGCTCTTTTTCACAGAAGAGCACCTTAAGCCTTTGCCCACCTGTTTCACATATTCCTGTTTCGTCATTTCCAGCCAATCCTTTCTCTGATTTGTCGAAACGCAGCTTCATTTCTTTTCATATTTGCTCTGAATCACCAGAATGTACACAGCCATAGCCACTATGGTCTCTACCGCCACTCCCAGAATGGAAAGGATAAGCAAGCCTTTATTCCGGTCCGCAAGTATAGGCAGCCCCAGGAGCATGAAAACAATGCCGTATCCAATGAACAGCCTGCCCACCGCCCGGTTATAAGCTTTTACGTCACGCATCGGAAGCGCTCTTACATTATTAAAGAACCCGACTTCCTTTTTCGCGAAAAAAGCCCTGATGCCCAAAATCACCAGCAGGCATCCCCCTGCTATCCATAAAACAAATCCCCATAACGTTCCTGCATTCATCTTATCTTCCACCTCCTGATTTCAACTTTGCGGCCCATCTTCCTTACACGAGTCCGCCTGTCCGTCTTCCATAATGCTGTCCACAGTGCAGGAAAAAGTCTCCCACAGATTTCTGAGTCCTGTCAGGGCATCTTTCCCCTCCTCTGCCAGCCGGTAATACTTTTTCGAGACTTCCTTGCCCTTAGGCTCGCTCCATCTGCTCACTACCAGGCCGTCATCCTCCATGCGGTAGAGGACAGGGTACAGCGTACCCTCCTTTAAGAGAAACATGCCCTGGCTTTTCTCTTTCAGCTCGCTGATCAGCTGATAGCCATATTTCTCTTTTTCCGAGAGGAGCTGCAGCACCAGCATCTCCAACACGCCTTTCTTCATCTGCTGTTCATATTTCTGCTTCAAATCTCCACCATCCTTCAACCTCCGCGCAAGAATCAGTTTTCCGAATTTGATTTCCGCAATTACTTAGTATTGCTAAATATATGATATTACTATAATATCATTTTGTCAATATTTTTTTCTGAACACAAATACAGCCATCTGACGCACTTTCCAGAGCATCGGATAGCTGTATCCCTTATGACATTTTCAGATATTATTCTTTCCGCCCCTCTCCGGCAGCGCCCTCTTGTACAAGTTCCGTATTTTTCCTATGTACATACTCTTTCGTATCCGCAGGCAGGCCCTGTTTTCTAAGGGAATACTCCGCCAGTCTCTTCACGATATAGTATAGCGTGGCGAACAGCGGCACTCCCACGATCATTCCGAAGAAACCCATCAGTTTCCCGAACAGCAGCATGGCCACCGTCACATAGAGCGCCGACAGGCCTGTGGAATTTCCAAGGATACGCGGCCCGATGATATTGCCGTCCACCTGCTGCAGGATAATGATGAATACCAAAAATATCAGGCATTTCATGGGCGAAACCAGCAGCAGCAGGAAAGCGCTGGGGACCGCCCCGATGAAAGGACCGAACATGGGAATGATGTTCGTCATGCCTACGATGACGCTGATCAGCAGGGCGTATGGCATCCGCAGGAGGCTCAGGCACACGAAACAGATGATGCCCACTATCAGGGAATCCAGCAGCTTTCCGGAGATAAATCCGTTGAAAATCCGATTCGTCTGTGTCAGAGCTTCAAAGACGGCCCGGTTAAAGCGCTCATTTCTGCTGACAGACAGGAACAATTTCCTGCACTGGGCCAGATAATGCTCCCTCCCTAACAGCAGATAAATCGTCACCACCACGGACACCACCGTGTTGATCAGCGCAGAGCCCATAGAAAGGATACTGGTCGCCACTGTGGACACCGTAGCCAACAGGTTCGTCCTGATCCAGGCCAGCAGCGAGTTCTCCGAGGATTCAATCATCTGCATCACGGCCGCAGCCGCGTCATTGTCCGATTTCAGATAGCGGTTCAGCTTCTCCAGCTGGGTCTCCAGCAGCTTCGGCAAATCCCGCACCAGTCCGCTGATGCTGTCCACCAGCTGAGGCACCACCAGCGCGCAGAACAGAACCAGAATCGCCAGCGCCGCAATCATCGTAAGCAGGACTGATATGGGCCTTGCGAACCGCCCAAGCCCTTTTGCCCGCCCGAGCAGCCGCTCCAGGCGCTTTTCAACGGGACACAGCACATAGGCCAGCGCGATTCCCACAAACAGCGGCTGCAGCGCGGAGCGGATGATACCAAGCGCCGCCCTGATCTCTCCGAAACGGAAAATCAGGAAGAAAAAGCAAACCGTAGCGGAAAGGCTGGCAAAAATCGTTATTCCCAGCTTCCAGTAATCCCTGTCTTGATTCATGATATCTCCCCCATAATCCTTATCCTGTCTCCTGTTTTCATAAAAAAGAGCTCACCCTGATACAGCCCGGCAAGGATAAGGCGCTTCAGGACCTTCCTCATGCGGGAATTCAGTCTGTGGTATGACCGTCTCTTCTCCCAGGGCAGTCCGGCCACATATGCCCTCTCCCCGCCCAGCGCACAGAGCATTTTCTCATATCGCTCAGGCTCCAGAGCTGCTATCCTCCCGAAGTCGCAGGAAATATAAGAAAATTCTTCTCCGTTTTCATCCAGCTTCGCATCCAGCAAAGCCAGAAAGCGCTCTGTGGAACCGCTATCCGCCTGGTCATATGTCTGCTCTGTCCAGCAGGCGACTGTCGGGCCGTCTTCCTTTTGGGCCACCCGCCGGAAAGTGCTCTTGCCGTATTTATCGTACTCCCGCACATAGGCCGCTTTCTCTTTCGGCTTCCCTGCGCCCGGCTCCTCCCGCAGCACTACGCCTGTGTCTTCCAATCGTTTCCATACTGCCTGCCGCACCTGTTCATACGGAGCGGGGAAATCCAGTCTCCCCATAATCTGCTCCACCGTGTAGCCGATATCGGTCAGATGGCGGATAGCTCCTCCATTGGCCGCCTCATGGGTGAACCGCGCCAGAGCGTCCTGAAAATACCGATTCTCTTCCATAATGAATCCGTTTCTTTCCTGTTTTTATCTGATTATGCCATAAAATCTCCAAATACGCAATATTTTTCACGAACCAACCCCTGTACCGGCACTCCACAAAAGGCTTGCATTTTGGCGGAATTGCGAGTACAATAATGAGAGCTACACATCACATCCATGCTTGTGGGGTAAATACATAAAAGGAAACGAGGTACATCATGAAAAACAATCAGAACAAATGGTTGAGCGCCGCGATCCCTGCGCTGCTCCTCCATTGCAGCATCGGTACGGTCTACTGTTGGTCTATCTTCAGCCAGGAAATCGCTGACTATATCGGCTTTTCCAAGGGAGCCACGGAGTGGGCGTTCAGCTTTGCCATCTTCTTCCTTGGAATGTCCGCGGCTTTCCTGGGCAACATCGTGGAGAAAGACATCCATAAGTCATCCCTCATCGCTTCTATCTGCTTTGCCTGCGGCATGGCGGGAACAGGTTTCTTCATTTATTACGGCGGCGCACATCAGCACAGCCCGCTGGCTCTGATCGGCATCTACGTCTGCTACGGATTCATCATGGGCGTCGGCCTGGGAACCGGATATCTGTCCCCGGTCAAGACCCTGATGCTCTGGTTCGAGGACAGGAAAGGCCTTGCCACAGGTCTGGCAGTGGCCGGCTTCGGCGCCGCAAAGGCAATCGCCAGCCCTATCATGCAGGCTATGCTGGACAACCTGGGAGACGGCGGCATCTACAAGATGTTCCTGATTCTGGCGGTGGTCTATTTCATCATGATGTTCACAGGCCATCTGCTGCTGAAAAAGCCCGCTTCCTGGCATGAGCCCCAGAAAGCTGAAAAGGGCAAGGGCATGATGGATGTCATCCGGACCAGGCCCCTCACTAACTACATCGGCATCTGGCTGATGTTCTATATCAACATCACCTGCGGCCTGGCGCTGATCTCCCAGGAGAAAATGATCGTGAAATGTATCGGACTGGCCGGCGCGGCAGGCATCATCTCCACCGTGTCCGCTATCTTCAACGCGGGCGGCCGCCTCGGCTTCTCCGCCTGGGCCGACACCATGAAGGACAGGAATACCATCTATAAGCTGATATTCATCCTCTCCATCGCTTTCACGGCGATTACCATCGTCACCGGCGGCATCAAGAACGGCGAGGGCAACATGGCTTTGATAGTCCTGGTACTGGGACTGATTTTCGTTGTCAACGCAGGCTACGGCGGCGGCTTCTCCAATGTACCTACTCTGCTGTCCGATCATTACGGCATGGGCAATATCAGCGCCATCCACGGACTGACCCTTTCCGCATGGGCTATCGCGGGCCTTACCGGCAACCAGATGGCCAACTGGATTGTGGATCACACCGGGGAATTCATGGATGTGCACGGTGTCAGCGTCAATCCTGCGGGATACCAGAACGTGCTGTACGTCACCATCGTGCTTTATATCGTGGCATTGCTGATCAGCCTCTTCCTGGTGCGCCCTCCGAAGGAAAGCACAAAATAATTTCAAAATGTATCAAGAAACGGGACTGCTGCCCCAGGGGCGGCAGTCCCGTTTCTTCATCCTTTCTCCTGATTTTCTGTCATATGAATCAGTTTCAATATCATATCCCCGGTGCCCACATTGTAGCCTGCCACACTGTAGATTCCCCGCATATTCCTGTCGATTAGGACTGCCAGCGGAAGCTTTCCGGGCTCAAGGTACAACCTGCGGGCCAGAGCCTCCATGTCGCCTCCGAAGTCGTCATACATAAGCTTTATTTCCGGCAGCGCCTCCAGCACGCGCCTGCAGGCAGGATTCTCCCGGATTCGCGGATGAGCGGCCACAAAGAACATGCCTGTCTTTATTTTTGCATAGGTCTCCCTGCGTTCATAGATTTCATTTAAAATGTGCTCTGTGGGCTCCTCGCCTTCCCCCAGCCAGATGAACAGGCCGCTCTCTTCCCGCACCAGATCGGAGAGGAGATGTCCGCTTCCGTCCGCGTTCTTGAGGGCAAAATCCGCGATGTCGTAGTCTGTCAGCATATCGGAAAGCTTCGCCTCGGCCAGCTCCAGGCGGATTTCTTTCCCCTGTCCCTCTTCCAGCTCAAAGAAAAGCTGTTTTGCCAAAATATTGCCATTGGGAAGACGGTTCGCCGTCAATGCCCTGTATCTCCCCGGGAAAACGGGAATCGGCCCAATTATCCTGCTTTTGTTCCGAAAGCCCAGCCGGAGCGGGCGGTACGCGTCCCCGTCAAAGCGGGCCAGGGTCCAGTTTCCGAAGTAGTTCCATTCCACGTCTTTCTGTCCGCATACCTGAATCCGTCCTGTCCCCACGTGCCGCTCCAGAGGGAAAAATCCTCCGGCGGATTCGGGCACGGCATCCTCTCCGCCTGAAACCGCGGATTTTTCTCCTGTCTGCTGATTCCAATCCGACTGCACCCACACCTCCGGCATCCCCTCCACCGGATTCAGCCTGGCCGGTATCCCCAGCGTTCTCAGAATCTGCACGCAGACTGTCTCCTGCGTCATTCTGCTCCCATAACCGCTCTCCAGCGCACCGGCCGCAGAAGTGACAAGGTTCCCATACTCCGTCTTTTTATCCGATTTGATTTTTTCCTTTACCAGCTGCCAGGCAAGTGCCGGGTCCTTTCGGATCTCCTCCGCCAGATTCCTGCCGCGCTCCGCGCTCTCCTGTTCCAGCCAGCCGCGGATGAAGCGCCGGAATGGACGAATCATCTCATTCCACACTCTGGGGCACAGCACATAAGGCACCAGAAGCGCATCTTCATACATCCCCTCCCAGGCTGCCGTCTCCACACAATTCTCTTCCAGCACTTCGGCCGTAATATCCCGGTAATCCTTTTCCCGCAGGCTTTCCAGCACTGCCAGTTTCCAGCGTTCCGGATAGGCCCCGGCAGCAGGTTTTTTCAGGAAATCCGCAATCTCTTTCTGATTCCCGCAGGCCTTTTTCATAATGGCGATGCATCTGTTCCTTTCTTCCTCATCCAGGCCCGCTGTGGCCTGTGCGGCCAGCTTTTCATCATAAAAGCTGCTTTCCTTTTCACGGCGCAGTCGGTTCATCTCCTCCAGCCGCTTCCTGCCTCTGCTCTTTTCCCCATCGGTCAGAACGACGCGGTTCAGAGCGGAATCTTTCGGCGCGGAGAAAAGCATCTCCTCCCAGCGATCCAGCTGCCGGGCTGTTCCATCCAGAACAATCTCGCAGCATTCTCCTTTCCCTGCATCCACCAGTTTTTCCCCATAAGCGCTGTCCTTAGATGCCGTGATATGGATGCTGCCCAGTCCTGTCCGAAGCATGCATCTCCCATTCCTGTCCGTCCTGACAGAAGCAATCTCTCCATAGAACGCGCCGTTCATGACTTCAAACCGCACCAGCGCATCCGGCTGCGGATTTCCTGCCCGGTCCCGCACAGCCACTTCCTGCTCTGCCGTCAGGGCATAACGTCCTGACTGGTTCAGCACATGGCACATATCATCGCTGTCCAGCACCTGCTCTTTATCTTTCTTTTCCGCGGCATCCTTATCGTTCTCCGCCACAGGAAGCAAGAGGCGGGAATGCACCAGCATGGCTCTGGAAGAGGCCCCGGAAAACCAGCCCTTATTCAGGACCTCCTCAGGCTCACAGGCTCCGAGGAAAGCCCACTCTCCATCGCACCAGGCCTCCACCCATGCGTGGTTATCGTCACAATGGGACCAAAGAGGAACATATACCTGTCTGGCGGGAATTCCCAGGCTGCGGAGTACCGACACGGTAAAAGTGGATTCTTCCCCGCATCTGCCATATGCGGAATAGAAAACGCACATGGGACTGGCTGTCCGCTCGTCCGTGGCCCTGTAGGTGGCCTGGGAGGCGCACCAGTAGTTTGCCTCCAGCACCGCCTGGCGCATGTCCATCCCCGCTATCCTGTCTTTCAATTCACCGTAGAAAAACTCTCTGTGTTCCGTCAAATTCTCATTGTTCACACGATGGTGCAGCACATATGCGGCGAACAGTTCTTCCGGAACACGGCCTGCAAAAGGGCCTTTCTCCCACAGGAAAGCCCCATGTCTGGCATAAGCCTCAAAAAGCTCCACCGGATAATCTGCCGCATCGCTCATGGGCATGGAGGCATACAGGCATTTCAGAGCCTGTACCTGATCCGCCTCCGGGGCTGACTCTGCCAGCTGTTCTATCTGCAACGCTTTTTTCCCGCAGTTTCCCTTTCCTGCCAGCCGATTCAGCTGTTCTCTGAAAGGCCTTTCCAGTTTCTCCATCAATTCCTGTGTAAACATAACCGCCAATCTCCTGTTCCCGCATAAAAGTTCTTTTTCTGCAAAAAGACGAAAAATGTGCTTTCATTATAGGAAATATCTTCCATTCTGTCAACACATATGCGGCGGTATTCTTCCGGCGTTATGTCGTATATCCGCGCACCACCGCCCGCTTCGCGATCAGGTAAGCGGCAGTGTAATAGAGCAGATACAGCGATGCCATGACTGCCGCCACAATCCCCGCGATCATCGGCACCATTTGGGCGGCGGTTTCCATATTCTGCAGGCACATCAGATGCACCCCGAAAGCCGCCACCGGAATACTCATAGCCAAAGGCAGCGCAAAGGGCAGCAGGAAGAAGCTGAAAGTCTGCCGGAACAGCGCCCTTGCCTGCTCCCGCTCGCTCATTCCCAGTCGGAACAGAATCCCATAGCGGCGCTTGTCCTCCCCCAAAGCAGACAATGTCTTCAGGGCCAATATAGCCATGGCCAGCAGCAGAAAAACTGCGGAGGCAAACAGGGCGCCCACCACCACAATCGCCGATATATTGTTTTCCTCCCGTCTGACATGCTCGCGGATTTCAAATTCAATCCGATCATTGTCCATGTCATCCGATGCGCAAAGCTGAATCAGTGCCTGGCGCAGCCCCATCCCATCGAACCTGTGCCGCTTCGTGATATAAGCCATGCTCTCCTCCACACACTCCATGTTCGCCACCGCCTCATCCGGCACCACCACATAGAAATAAAGGTAGGTGATTTTCGGATAATCCGAGCGGCTGCTTTGGAAAGTGTATGTCTTCCCGTCCTGTTCCCAGACCATGTCCGACCAGTCTGCCCGGGCTGCTTTCGGATTGCTGCACACAATCATGAACTGTCCGTCCAGCTTAGCAGGCTCCACTCCCAGAGGTTCCATCAATGCGTTGAAATCACTGAGAGGCATGAAACTGTCATTGGGAGCCATACTATAATCTGTCCTGCTGTAAAACTCCTGCTCTCCTGTCTCATAGATGCGCCAGGAAATCTTCTGTTCAATCCCCGCGTATTCTTCGATAAGACTTTCCGCCTCCTCCAGCGGAATCTCGCCCTCTCTATAGATTCTGTTAGCATAATACATGATGTCATAGGGACAGGACATAATCAGGGTTTCCTCCTGGCTGGCTTTCTGGATGAAAGAAAAATTCGTCCCCGCCACGGCCAGGCTCATCAGCAGCGCCAGACATCCGAACATCACAGAATTGGCATTCAGGCTTCCGGAGAGCTGGCGCAGCACAAAGGTATTGGAGCCGCGGCTGCACAACTTCGGTCTGCGCAGCAGGAGAAAGACAATACTTTTGGCAATTCCCATGTGAAAGAACAGTACAGACAGAATAAAGCCGGCCAGCAGATATTCCATGCTTTCTGCGCTGCCGCCCCGCAGTGCTGTATCCGTTCCTGTCCAGAACCGAATGCCGCAGGCTATCAGCGCAGAAAATGACACCGCTGTCACAAAAAAACAGCAAACAGGATGGCGCACTCCCTTTTCCACCTTTTTCTCTCCGTGAATCAGATCATAGATGCTCACCCGCTTCAGATAAATCGCTGACGCCGTGGAGGCCAGCAGGAAAATCCCCACAATCAGCAACACAGTGCGGAACAGTCCCTCTGCGGAACAGGAGGCAATGGAGAACTCCATTTCCAGAAGTTTCATCATCACCGCCATCAGACCCTGGAAGAAAAAGATTCCTGCCGCCAGCCCTGCGCCCAGGGCAATGCTGCAGATAACCAGCGTCTCCGCCAGAAATATGGTCAGGAGATTCTTCCTGGTCATTCCCAGTGTCAGATAGGTTCCGAATTCCCGCTTCCTGCATTTTAGCAGGAAAGATGTAGAGAAACTTAGCACAAAGGCCACCACCATGGAAATCATGACCACCATGATCCTCAGTGCAGTCCTTGCGCTTTCTCCTCTGTCCACAAAGACAGTGAGATTGCTGCTGTATATGATATTGTTGATGGCAAACAGCAGGGCTACCGTAAGGGATACGGTCAGAAAATAGATAAGATAGTTTTCCATCTGCCGTTTCACATTTCGGAGGGCAAGTTTAAAATACATCTGCCTCACCTCCTAACGCGGCCTGGACAGACCAGATTTCCCTGTACATATCCTGTCTGCTCCGCTCGCCTCTGTGTACCTCGCTCCATATCTTTCCGTCCTTTAAAAAGAGCACTCTGTCCGCGTAGGAGCCCATCAGCGGGTCATGGGTCACCATCAAAATGGTAGAGCCCAGAGAGCGGTTCATCATCTGAAAAGTCTTCATCAGGTTCTTCGCGTTGGCGGAATCCAGCGCGCCAGTGGGTTCGTCCGCCAGCACCAGGGCCGGGTTGGTGATAATAGCCCGGGCGCAGGCGGCTCGCTGACGCTGGCCGCCGGAGAGTTCATAAGGGAATTTATCCAACTGGTCTGCCACGCTCAGCGCCTTGGCCACCCGCTCCAGTTCCTTTCTGCTTTCTTCGTAGTCTGTCTTTTTGAGATTCAGGGGCAGTACAATGTTCTCCCCTATGGTCAGGGTGTCCAGCAGATTGTAGTCCTGAAAGATGAAGCCCAGTCTGTCACGCCGGAAAACGGAAAGCTCATTTTCCTTCATCCCGGTCAATCGTTTCCCATCCACACGGATTTCCCCCGCGCTCACCCTGTCGATGGTGGAAATCACGTTCAGCAGCGTGCTCTTGCCGGAGCCGGACGCTCCCATGATGGCGGTGAATTCTCCTTTTTCTATGCCAAAAGAGATTCCGTCCAGCGCTTTCGTGACGACGCTGCCGCTGCCGTAATATTTTGTCACATCCCTGATTTCCAGAATTTCGTTCATATACGCACCTCTTTCCCTTGCTTTCTTTTTTGTTGCTCTATCGCTATCTTAACATGGGACGATGCGGTTTGTTCTAACGGAAACCTTATTTTTCCTTACGCTTTTGTAAGGAAAGGCGGAGGATAAAAACATAATGTCAAGGCCGCGCAAGGCTGTCGAAAGTCAGTCTGATACAGGTATACTCTCCTGCTCTGGATTCTATCTTCAGGAATATTCCGAGGCGGACACAGAGCTCTTTTACGATATAGAGCCCCATCCCCGTACCATGGGATGAATGATAAGGCGCCGTTTCTTTTTCCGCGCTGCCTCTTCCGGTAAAACCGCGCTCCGTGACCCTGCAAAGTTCATGGGCCGGAATGCCCGGGCCGTTGTCCCGGACCAAAATCGTGTCCTCAGCAGCCCGGACAGAGACCTGACAGCCAGGGCAGTATTTCGCGCAATTGACCAGAAGCTGTTTCAGGATAAAGCAGAGGGATTTTTCATCGGAATGAACAGTGAAATCCCCCTCCGCCTCCACGCTGATTCCCGCGCCAATCAGCAATTCCATCTGGCTCTTTATGGCCTCTCCGATGACTGAGGCCACGGAGAACTCCCGAATTTTCACATCTTTCTGCGCTGTCCGCAGCCTGGCGTACCAAAGTATGCTTTCTGTCAGATTGTCGGCGCGCTTCAATTCCCGGCGCAGCCTGCGCGCATCCTTATCGTTGTCCAAAATCAGGGAACAGGCTGTCAGCGGTGTCTTTATCTCATGAATCCAGCTCTCCACATAGTCGCAGTATTCCTCTTTTTCCCTGCGGGCCTGTTCCACGATGCCCACGGTGCTGCGAGACATCTCCCTCATAATCTGAAAATAACGTCTTTCCACACTGTTTACAGGCCTGGGGAGCACTTCTCCCAGAAGATATTTTTCAGAAAGGCCATCCAGAAGCTTCTCCAGCCTGTCTGTCCGTCTCCGCTCCAGCAGCGCCACTGTAAGCAGCCAGGAAAGGATGATAATAAGATAAGTTATCTCCAAAATTCCGATTATTTTTCCGGCTCCTGCAATGGCCAGTATCATGCCGAAAATAAGTCCGCCCATGCCGAGGAAACAAAGGGTGACTGCTTTGGACCGCAGGGCATCTTGGAAACAGCGGACAGCAGAGCCTAACTGCCCCCGCCGCGCCATCCTGCCCTTCACAGCCTGTACCCCACGCCCCGGACTGTCCGGATATAATCTTCCGCCCCCAGCCTGCCAAGCTTCTCCCTCAGACGGTTCACATTGACATACAGTGTATTTTCATCAATATACAGGCTGTTCTGCCATAAATCTTCCACAATCTCCTCTTTGGTGCAAAGCCCTTTCCGCATCAGGCAGGCCAGGATCCTCGTCTCGTTTTTTGTCAGCTCCTGGGTCTGTCCCCCGCGGCACACGGTCAGATCTGTCAAATTCAATGTCAGATCCCGGGCAGTCATTACCGGGCTGCTCCGGCGCTTCAGAAGCCTCGCCATGCGGGCCAGCAGGACAGATGAATGATAGGGTTTGCGGATATAGTCGTCCGCGCCCACGCCGAACCCCAGGATTTCGTCTTCCGCCGAATCTCTGGCAGTCAGAAAAATCACAGGCACATCCGAATGCTGCCTGAGCTTCCGGCACAGTTCAAAACCGCTCTCCCCCCGCAGATTCACATCCAGCAGCGCCAGGTCACAGGGCGGGCTGTCCACCGTCTCGTAACCATTGGCCTGCAGCAGCGCCGCCAGTTCCCGGCGAATGCTTTCATCGTCTTCTATCACCAGTATTTTCTCCATGGAATATGCCTCCTGGTTCTCAACCACAAACGCTTTTTGCTCTTTCCCTATTCACTATCCACCAAATCGCAGCGATTGTCAATGGCTTTTTAGGCGGCCTCCCTTTATCCTTTTTACATTTATCCCAGCGCCACGTCCAGCGCCATCATTACCGTAAATCCTGCCGCAAACAGGATTGTCCCCACATTGGAGTGCTCCCCTTCTGACATCTCCGGAATCAGTTCCTCCACTACCACGTAAATCATGGCCCCGGCGGCAAAGCTCAGAAAATACGGCAAAAGCGGCAGCACAAAGCCCGCGGCCAGAATGGTCAGCGCCGCTCCTATCGGTTCCACCGCACCGGAAAGCACTCCATAGAGGAACGCTTTCCCCTTGTCTGCGCCCTCCGCACGCAGAGGCATGGAAATGATGGCTCCTTCCGGAAAATTCTGTATGGCGATGCCCAGTGAAAGCGCCAGCGCGCCCATGGCGGTAATCCCGGCATCTCCGGAAACCCATCCGGCGTAGACCACGCCCACCGCCATTCCCTCAGGCAGATTGTGGAGCGTCACCGCCAGCACCAGCATCGTAGTCTTCTGCAGGCTGCTCTGGGGTCCTTCTGCCTTGCTGCTGTTCATGTGCATATGCGGAATCGTCCTGTCCAGAAGCAGCAGGAACAGGATGCCTGTCCAGAAACCCACAGCCGCCGGCATGAAAGCCCACTGTCCCATGGAGTCCGCCTGCTCCATGGCAGGAATCAGCAGGCTCCAGATAGAAGCCGCCACCATGACCCCTGCCGCGAAGCCGGTCAGCGCCCTCTGCAGGATAGGGTTCAATTTGTTTTTCATGAACAGCACACAGGCCGAGCCCAGGGATGTTCCGAAGAATGGAATCAGGATGCCTAATGCAGTATTTGTCATAGTATGTCCTCCGAATGTTTTCTGGCTATGGTTAGTTGCTGCTAACTTCTTTTTAGTATATCATTTTGATTTTTGGATTGTCAAGGGGGCTGAGGGTGGTTTTCTGCATATACGGCTTTATTGGAGTATTCCCCATTTCTGAAAATTATTATAGATGTGAGAGGCATCCCCACGCAGGGGACGACGTCAAGCACATCTTCACTGTGAAGCAGGAAGAAAAATTTCAATCCACGTCCCCACGCAGGGGACGACTCAGAGAGGTATTATGTGGATTTAAATAATTATTCTGTTAAATGAAAACTGGCCTCCCGAACAGGCAAGAGCCTTTTTTGAAGCGCAATTGCCCCGGCTCAATCACTGGAATACAGAAAAATAACTTCCTGTGGACAGGCAAGCGCGTATTCCCCGCTGTCTCTGACAAAGGCGGCGGGGCAGCTTTAAGTCGGATGGTAATGGAATTGCAAAAAATACCATCAGAAAGTCTGTACATGCCGATTCATTTGATATGGATTCACGAAAGGATAGCACAATGGAGATAAGGCAAATTAACGATAGCGCAGAAAAACAATCCATCGCCCGATACGTACTGGAAGCCTTGCCGGATTGGTTCGGCATTCCGGAAGCCCGGGAAGAATATATCAAATCCAGCGCGGAACAGCCCTTTTTCTGCGCATGTGACGGCGGCAATCCGCTCGGTTTCCAATGTCTCAAAGAAACCGGCAAAGATACTGTTGAGCTGGCCGTGATGGGTGTCTTAAAAGAGTACCACAGAAGCGGAATCGGCAAAGAATTATTCAATCAGGCCAAAAAATCCGCCTGTGAAAAAGGATATTCTTTTCTCCAGGTAAAGACGGGACAAATGGAACCCATGCCAGATATATGTCATGTCTTTATGATGTAGAAACGGCCCGAAATAAATGGACTGAAATCGCACATTACCTACAGCAAGATGGCGTTGCGCTCGGCGCAGATTCCCAGGGTGGCGCAGGTGTCCACACATACGCCGGTGCAAATGTTCCCCGACGCTGTCAGAACAGCTGCCGCCACGCCGCCCGCATCCACGTAGTTCGCAATCTTCCTCTCGTTCTGGACTGCCAGGGCTTTCTCGTAGAGTTCTTTCCAGATTTCCTGCGTCTCTCCTCTTCTGTCATATTCCGCTTTCAGTATGGAATACCAGCGTCCGCAAAGCCTTTCCGTCTACCTAAAAGCTATGGCCTCCGCCGCCTCCGCTGCTTCCGCCTCCTCCGCCACTGCTCCCACCACTTCCGCCTCCTCCTCCGCCGGAGGCCGGGTCATAAGTCTTTGTCTGGTGGGTATAGATGGCATTCGGCTTTGTGAACCGGAATCTCCTGTAGACATTGGACAGCAGCGCATTCTCCCCTGGTTTCCGCAGTCTGGTAAAGCAGATGACCAGCCCGAAATTGGCAAGCAGCGCAAGAATCATGGCCAAAAGAGCGTTGCTGATGTATTTCATAGGCTGGGCGATTCTCTGCCCCTCCAGCAGCGCACAGATCTCCGCAAAGGCTTCCCTGGCGCATCCGTAGTAATCCCCGTTGGAAGCATAACGGTACACATTGTCCGTCACTGTATCCGCATAGGCTGAAGTGATTACCTTATAGACGGCGCCGTCGCTGTGAATCCAGATATTGCGGTTGTCCATGTCAATGACGAACACCGTGCCGCTGGCTGTGCCGAATCTTTCCATATAATAGCTTCTGGCCAGGCTTTCGGTGGAAGCGGCATTGCTGTCCGTGGTCAGGAAAGCCGCGCTTCCATAGGCCGTAATCCCCTGCATCGCCTGGGACAGCTCCAGGTGCTGGTCTTCCGTGAGAAGCTCCGCTTGGTCTTCTATGTAAATTCGGTAATTTGTATCTGGATTAACATAATAAATTCCTTCTTCTGCTGCAGCCTTCAAATCTGTCAGGCCTGGCTGTGCCGCGCTTTGCTGCTCCGTATCGCTTCTTTCCAACTCCGCCTGTCCAGCTGTCGCTGCCTGCCCTTGAGCCAGCTCTTCTTTCCGCTCCTGCCCCTGGCTCCAGGCCAGCTCCTCTATCCGCTCCCGTCCCTGGCATCCGGGCAGCTCCGCCCACAGTATCCCCGCCCAGAACAAGAACAAGCCTGTCAAAATCCGGACAGCCCAGAGTCGGTGTGCATTCTGTCTTTCATTTATCTCTCTACTCATTTTCGTCACCTCCCCGCCTGTTCAACTGGGGAAGTCTGCGTGTAGTCAGCATATTATGCTGCCTGATGATATCCAGGATGGCCCAGAGCACAGTACCCATACAGGCAAAAGCTCCTATGTAATAGAACCAGTCTGAAACCGGATTCGCAAGCAGAATAACCGCTGCAAGCACAATCCCCGCCAATGGCTTCAACAGAGTACGCCACTTCTCCTTGAAATGACCTCCCCAAAACGACTTTTTCCCCTGGCTCTCCCTGCCGGAACTTCCCATCAGACGCTGAAAGACGCGCATGCTTCCATAGCCAACCGCCAAAGTAACCGCGGCATACATCAGCATCCGGGCACCTCTCGTCTTTCCCCCGCCCATCGCGCCTCCCAGGGCACGAAACAGAAAGGACGGCACCAACACAAATCCATACATTAACAGAATCATCCCGAACACTTTCAAAAAGGTGCCGCTCCCGGTTCTCCGGATTCTTCTCCGTCTCTGCCATCCCGCGGCATCCGCTCCGGACACAGGTCGCACAGAAGCCAGCCCTTTGTCATCCTCCCCGGACTCCCTGGCCAGGATATGGTTCATCTGCCTATTGGAAATCAGGATGCACAGAACCGCCAGCAATGCGGCAATCAGCAGGATTTTCCCCGGCGTAATGGTCAGGAACAGGTTCAGCAGAAGAAACAGGGGCACCGCCAATATCCCGGAGCCTGCCAGATATTTTTTCATATCCACCGGCAGATCGGCCGCAGCCTTTCCCGTCTGGCCGTTCACCACCGCATAGCTGACCCTGTCCCCATTGCGGTAGGACAGAAACCATACCGGCAGCATGGCCAGCACAGATGTCCTTTCGTCAGGGCGCAAAGCGTTCCGGATCCGCTGTCCGTCTCCAATTGCTTCCGCATGGTATTTCCTGCACACCGAATCCCGCGCCAGCTGACCTGCCGCGTGCCGGACGACGATATCCTCCGCTTCCTGGAGATAGACGTATTTTTCCACATCGCTGGCGTCGGCATAAAATCCGCTCAGGAAAGAGGGCGCGAATTCCTTTCCCTGCCGCAGATCAAAGGGCGCTATGGCGCCGCTTAAGCTGTCCGAAAAGGCAGAGGACGCATCGTATGCCATCCCGCTGTACTTTGCCTCCACCTGACATTCCAGTCGATAATGATCCGTAATCAGATAGTCTCCTCTTCTGCGGGTCTTTTTGCCGGGGAACGAGATTCCGCTTTTCTTTTCAAAGGTGTACACCCAATAGGGCATATAAATCCCCCGGAATTTTTCAATCAGCGTCTCGTCTTTCAGCTCCTTCGGCGCAAAAAACGCCCTGCGCATCATTTTTCCATAAGCAGCCTTGCAGTCCTCTTTCGTCCTGGTAAAAGGAAGTATGTAACCGGGGCGCCTTGTCCTGCTGATACGGCTGTCCAGGATAGTGGAAGCCCCACAGAAGCTGCAGAACGTGGCCGCCGTGGTGTCCTCACTGAGGATTTCGCCGCCACACTGGGGACAGGTGAACACTGTCACCTCATACTCCCCCTCTTCTCCCCCTGGCATTACAGTCTCCTCCGCGTCCCGCTCTTTGCAGACGCTGTAGGGGTCTGCAAGGGTGCCGCAGTATTCGCAGTAAAGCTGCTGTCTGGCAATGTCAAATTTCAGATTCCCGCCGCAATTGAAGCATTCGTACATGAGCTTCCTCCCCCTTTATCATGCTTTCGTGGAACAGAATCCCTCTCTCCGATTCCCACCTAAATTTATCACAGATTCCCCTGACCGTCAGCGAAACCTCTGTCGGATAGCAGGGCTGTCTACCTGAATTTTCTAATTATATCCAGCATTCAGCTGCTCTTGCCTGCAAAACCGCAATCCCATAATATGACCGTCTGCAGCCATTCTGCCACGATGCGCCGCTCCGGCTCCTGACCGGGGCCTCATGTGTCATATGCCTGCGCCATCTGCCGGATTCTTTCCGCCAGTTCCCGCCTCATCCATTCCGGGCTTATCACTTTGGCCGACGGCCCAAAGGACAAAATCAGCCCATAGACCCAGTCGTCCACCGAACAGCCGAACCGGATTTCAAAATCCCCCTGTGGAAGCACTGCGATTTCATCCTCCTCGAATCTGTCATAGATCCGGTAGGCCTCTTTTTTATCTATACGTAAGGTTATTTCCGTGAAAACACTGTCTGTTTCCGGTGCTTTCTGCTGTTTCCCCGACTTTTCCGGCCTGTCTGCCGCCGCATCCGTTTCCGCCATTTTCCCCTGCGTGCCAGGCAGTTCTTCTTCCCGGTGCCTCTCCTCTGTCTCAAAGACTTCCTCCAGCACTTTCACCCGCTTCATCCGCAGCACCTTGAACAGCCGCATAGCCCCTCTGGCCCGGCACCAGGCCCGCACATACCAGGTGTATTCCTTGAACAGCAGCTGGACCGGCTCTGCCTGACGATGGCTCATGTCCCCATATTGACCAAAGTAGTCAAATTCCAGGACATGCCGGTTCAGGATCGCCTCTTTGATCTGTCCGAACAGCTCCCCGCGCCTGCCGCTCCAGTCAGAGAAATCAATGGCCACCCAGTCCCGGGTCTTGGTCCTGAAAAAAGTCTCCAGCTTTTCCAGGGTCTTCTCTTCCCCGGCCGCCCCTGTCTCCCGCAGGCTGGCCAGGGCCGCCAGAATCCCGCGCTGCTCCTCCGCGGAAAGCAGCATCTTGTCCAGGATGAATCGCTCCATAAGGCGGATGCCGCCGCCCTTGCCCCTGCCCGCATAGATAGGAATCCCGGCCATGGACAGGCTCTCCACATCCCGGTATATGGTGCGCGCGGACACCTCAAAATGGGCCGCCAGTTCCTCCGCCGTTACGGTGCCTTTATTCATCAGGATATAAATCATTTCCAGTTGTCTGTTTATCATCACGCTTCCCGGCACGCCTCCGATGACGGCGCTATATATTCAAAGGCTATGTCCCCTCTGACATATTCATAATTCTCAAGCTTGATTTCCTGAAAGCCATATTTTTCATAAATATGCAAGGCGGGCTTCAGTTTACTGTTCGACAGGATGAAAAGCCTTTCTGCTCCATGGCTGAATGCCCAGTTCATTGCCGCTTCAAAAACCGCGCTCCCCGCCCCTTTGTGAGGGACATTTTTGTTGGAGCCAAGCTTGCATAACTCCCATGTCTTCCCCTGCACCTGCATGGCCATGCAGGTGGCAAGCGCCACATCATTTTCGACAGCAAAAAATATCATGGCTCCCGACTTTATTTCATCATCGATTTTCTCGAACGTTTCCTTATCATGCTCTTCCAGGGATCCAAAATTTGATACAATCCACTCTGTATTGAAATCAATAAAGTCCTGTCTGTACCTTTCTTCAAACTGTATAATTTCCATTTTCACTTGTCTCCTCTTTTCCTAATATTGTAATTACTGCATTCATTGCATTGCATAATTTTTCACACTCATCCAGATTTAATTGCACTATTTGAGCTCTTATCTGATCATCCGTCAAGTCAATCAATCTCTCTGTCTCCATAGTTCCCTTTTCAGTTAAGGTGATACAGGTAATTCTCTTATCCTTTGCGGACCGGTCTTTCTCAATAAGGCCGTTTTTACACAAGCGGGTGACTATCCTGCTCAAATAGCTTTTGTCAATGTGCAGATTTTTTGTGATATCGCTTTGAGCGCATGTTCCGTGTGTTTTGATTTCAAACAGGATTCTCATTTCCGCTATTGAATATGTCGTGTCAAGACAGCCTGAATCTAAGAAGCCCATATTCACCGTGTAGAAACGGTTGAATTTCCTTATCTCCTTGATTGTTTTATCATATCTATCCATATTACCTCTTTCTAAATAGTTGACATCGTCCACTTTTAAAGTATATACTATTTATGGAACGTTGTCAACGATTATGCCTCGCCAGATGCACGGCAAAACTCCCGCCGTCCCTGGCAGGGGCAGCGGGAGCAGCTTTCCGCAGCGGAATCCACGCTCCGCAAATATGCTGTTGTCAGAAATTGAAGCTGCCGTCCCATACAGGCATGTCGGAAAGGTAGGCGCTCTCCACAGCCGGAACATAGTACGCGCCATAATCTTTCAGGCCGTCATCCATAGCCGCTTCGGGCAGTTCCACATAAAAGCGGTAATAGGGCATATAATACCTCTCCCGCTCTCCCGCGCGGTAGACCAGCTCCACTTTCCCGATGAACTCCTCTCCGGGCATCTCATAGGGCGCTGTGGTGATATAATTGCCTTTCCGCAGAAGCTCTTTCGCCTCCTCCGCCGTGATGATCGGATACTCTCCCACCATCCTCGACAGATCAGGCCGGAAGCTCCTGGCCAGGTACAGCCTGCCCTGGTCATCGCAGTAAAAGGCCGTCCGGTTGAAATTGTAATTGATGATGCGTTGGACCATATCCTCCGCCCGGTCATAAAATTCAATCCAATAGCTCTGCTGGAGATAGATATTGTAGCCGCCGCCATAGATATTCGCCACGGGATGCTCCATCCCGATGAAATCCTCGTACTCTTTTTCCAGATACTCTGCCGTCTCCGCCAGCTCCCCATAGGCAGCGTAATGGGTAAAGCGATATTCCTCCGGCAGGGATACGGCCGGTTCAAAAGATACCGTAGCCGTCATGGCCTGATTCACCTGGATTTTCAGCCCTTCCGCTTCCCCGATTAGCTTCGTGGGATTGAAATACCCTTCCGGCACGGTGTCTCCGCCCATCTCCAGCTTCTCCGTTATGATTCGCCTCGTCTCTTCGTCCGGCACATCATCCGTGATGGTCAGGGATTCCTCCTCCAGTCCTAAGCTGCCCGCGACCTCAATCAGGAATTCCCGCATTTTATGAAAGTCTCCGCCCTGTGCGATGTAGCTCTCATCGTAGGAGAGAACATTTTCATACACCGGCAGAGATGAAATCCCCAACGCCTCGCTCCAGGGGTTCGCATTGACTAACTCCGAGATGTCATGCACTCTGACGCCCTCATAGCCTGCTGCTTCCTCCTGCCCAATCTCTGTCACGGAAAGCATGGGAAGCCCTGCGGCGCCCCCCGTCTCCTGTGTGCCGGGTTCCTGTCTCCCCTCTGGGTCATGGGACGCGTGGAGCGAGGAGTCCTGGCCCGACTGATTCTGTTTTTGTTCCATGACGATCCATCCCACGCATGCCGCCAGCAGGAGACCGGCCGCTGCGGCAGCCCATTTCCACAGACTTCCGGCCCTTTTCCTCCCCTCCCGGTTCCGCAGCCTGTCGGTCTCTTCCAGGACAGAGTCCTCCAGCAGGTTCAAAGCGTCACTGATCTGTTCTTTCCTCATACCACAAATCCCTCCTGTTCCAGATAAGCCTTCAGCCCCTGTCTCGTGCGGTACAGCATGCTCTTCGCCTTGGATTCGCTCATGCCGAAATATGCGGCCACTTCTTTCAGGGAATCCATATAGTAATACCTTCCCACGAAAGTATTTCGGGCTTCCGGTGTCAGCGTGCGGAGATAAGCGCCGATGGCCTCCGAGAGCAGATGCAGATTCACGTCCTGTTCCGTGGCATCTTTGCCGGAAACGCAGTCTTCCAGCTCGGACAGGGACAGGGCGTATTCCGATGCCTGCCGCTTCTTCCGGTTCCGTCCCCGGAACATGTCGATGGACAGCTGTCTGGTGATCCTGCCCAGGTAGGCGGAAAGGACTTCCGGTCTGTGGGGCGGCATGGAATTCCACGCTTTCAGATAGGTATCGTTGACGCTCTCCTTGCTGTCCTCCAGGTCAGCCAGCACATGATAGGCAATCTTCGACAGATAGCGCCCGTATTTGCGCTCTGTCTCCTGAATCGCGTTTTCATCTCTCTGCCAGTACATCCCTACAATCGCTTCGTCCTGCATCCCTGTTTCCCCTTTCCTGTGGCTCCCTTTTGTCGCTCCCATTCCCTGGCATTCATTCCCTGGCTCTTCTGCGCCTGCCCGTTGTCTCTTCTGCGCTTACCCGTTGGCTCTTCTGCGCTCCGTTCATCGCTTTCGTTATCAGATATGGAATAACCGGATTCTCCTCCGATTCTTTCTTATATCCTCCCGAAACCTCCAGGCCGCATATCACGCTGCTTTACGGAACTTCTTGGGGCTGATTCCCCCGCTTTCCGGGTGCCTTTCGGCCTCAATACTTGATTCCGCTTCCAAAATTCCAAGAGCCTTTTTCTCTTGCGCTTTGCTTACCGCTTTCACTATATATTCCGACAAAATCAGGAGTTGGTTGCATGAAAAATAGAATTTTTATAGATTTTCCGCATATCCTTTTAGATAGTCCAACAACGGTTCCAGATATGCCCGGTCTGTCCAGTCGCAGGCCTGCCCTACGGCACACATGAGCGCTTTCATCCACGGCTCATAGGTGTCGGGGTCTCTTTTCGCCACGGCTTTCTGCAGCATCCTGCACAGGGCTCTGTCCCGGAATCGGCCTCCGCCCGGTACAGATCCTCCAGGGACGAAGTCCCCTCCCGCCAGTGCTGGATGAGATTCCCCAATCTGGCGGCTTTCACCGCATGGAGTTCATCGGAAAACATCCTCATAAATATTCTGCGTGTTATTTGTCAGGACGGACAGCTTCTCATTGTGCTCCCACATCTCCTTTATCCGCTCCCGGTTTTCATCCGGTTCCCTCAGCAGTTCCGCCAGCTCGTCCAGTTCTCGCAGCTCCGGCTCGCCCAGGAACTGGATTCCGTCCCGCAGGTACAGGGGCTGGTAGGAATAGAATATCTCATTGTTCATCAGGGCATGGAAATCCATGAACAGATATTCGCACACGCCCTGCAGCAGATCCGGCGTGAACACATCCAGCTTCTTGTCCAGGGTATGTCGTCTCAGCCCAAGCCCGGCTCTGGAGCGGCAGGGGATTCCCTTGGCTTTCAGAATCGCGCTGAACAGAACGGAAGCCTGTCGGCACGACACTGTAATCCTCTTGGTTACATCTTTCCTCCCCTCATCCCCTCCATTCAGATACAGGATACCGGCAAGCATGGATACCGCCGTGATGTACAGCTCATCCTCGTTCTTGAAGCGGCGCTTCGGGTAAGAAGCGAATTTCCCGAAATAGGAGCCCTCCAGATAAGGGGAGGGCTCCGTGAAATACATGGACGGATGGGTGATCTGGTCGCAGACCCACCGGCCTATGGACGGTATCTCGTCCGGCAGGGACAGCAGGAAGTCCTTGTATGCCCCCCATAGGTATAAATGCTGGTCTCCAAATAGTGGCGCTGAATTTCTTCGTTCATTGTCTTTCCCTCTTCCTACCAGATATTTTCTCCCTTTTCGGAAAAATGTTCCCTTTAACGACTCCGCCCCGCCAACCTTTTCAAATCCACCGCTAAATCCACCACTCCGGCGTCAGTTCCCCCAGCGTGGCGGTCCGTTTCCGCTCATAGTCCAGCATGACCTCAATGTCCCTGTAGGAATCCGGCATCAGCTGGGCCATCAGTTCCCGGCAGGCCCCGCAGGGCGCTCCCGTCCGGCCGTCCGGCATGATTGCCAGCACTTTCCGGATTTCGTGCTCGCCGTTGGTCAGCATGTTGAACATGGCGTTGCGCTCGGCACAGATTCCCAGGGTGGAGCAGGTGTCCACGCATACGCCTGTGTAAATGTTCCCGGAGGCTGTCAGAATGGCGGCCGCCACGCCGCCCGCATCCACATAGTCTGAAATCTTCCTCCCATTCTGGACGGCCAGGGCTTTCTCGTAGAGCTCTTTCCAGATTTCTTCCGCGTCTCCTCTTCTGTCATATTCCGCTTTCAGTATGGAATACCAGCGTTCGTCGCACCGGCCCTGGTTGTTGATGCCCCCTGCCCGCCATGTGCCCTCCAGGGCCATGCCGCATTTTTGCATGACTTTCCCGGAGTTCGGATTGCGGGGATCGTGGCAGGCGTTCACGCAGTTCATGCCCACTTCCTCAAAAAGGTAGGCCATCACGGCCTCCAGCGCCTCCGCGGTGATGCCCTGTCCCCAAAAGCGGCGGCCGATGCAGTAGCCTATGGTGGCGGATTCGGTTTCGTCACTGGACTTCACGATGCTGATGCTGCCGATCGGCTCCCGGATTTCTTTCAGTTCAATAGCCCACTGATAATAGGAAGACTCACCGTACCTGCCGACCCAATCCGCCAGGACATGCCTGGTGACGCTTACGTCCCCGTGGGTGGGCCAGGTCAGGAATTTCGTCACTTCCGGGTCGCTGGCCCAGTTGCGGAACATGGCCTCCGCGTCCTCTGCCCGGAAAGGCCGCAGGGTCAAACGTTCTGTCTCGATTGTTTTGGTTCCTTTGTGTTCCATATCATTGACTTCCTTTCTACTACAATATATTTATGGTTAATAACCCTTACAGCCAGTAAGGAATTACCCATCTTGTTGCTTAAGCTGTATAATGATGGAGCAATCGGTATGTCGGTTCCTTTCTGTTGTTCGAATTTATATAGTTGTTTTAACGTATATACACTCCTGTGGCACCATAAGAAATCTCTTCCTTCCTGCGTCATTTCATGCCGGATATATAGCATTCGTACAGGTACATATTTCTGCAGACCGTATCCATAAATTCATCGTTATAGAAAGACTTCTTATGCGTCATGTGGCAGTCCGCCTTGCTGTCCACAATGTGAGCAATCAGGTCAAAAAAAGCGGTGTGGCTCATGCGGCAGGTCCCGTCTTCCTCCCTGCGGTAGATCAGGACCTCATCCTCCAGGAAGCAGACCGCGTCTCCCCATGCCGCGTCTCCCCTGTCCTTTGGCGCGCCCAGGAGGAAATTGAATCGCACCATGGCATTGGTGGCCTGCGTCAGGCGGCGCAGCGCCGTTTCATCATATGCGTACAGTTCGCTGAGGGCTTCCGACGCCTTCTTTGCGTCGATTGGCTTCCCCTGCTCTGCCTTGCGGAGCACCTCAAGCTTTCCTTCGCTTCGTTCCGGCAAGGGGAACAGTTCACGGAAATAGGCCTTTTCTATCTGCTGCTCCTTCCATGCCGACTCCTTTTGGTAACGTTTCTCGTACTCTGTGAAGTACAGGTCGGTCGTAAGCCACGCAAGCAGCTCTTCCTCAAAAGGCGAACTGCCGTCGAACTGGCTGCGCACCTCCCGCCACCCATAGTATTCCAGATACCTGGCCCAGGAGCTGACATAGCCGTCATGGCGCGGGTGCAGCACCCAGTCACGGAATGCGTTCTGGAAACTGCGGCTGCACAGATGCTTTTTCCAGCTCCCCGCCGAACCATATCGTGCCCTCAGGGCGCTGAAGCGCTGCATAAGCGGCACATATCCGCATTCATGGACAGAACGCCCATCTCCCGTATGATCCAGCGCGTCCACGAACGCCTGGAAAAATTCCTGCCGCTCCCGGCACAGATGGGTGTATTCCTGCATTTTCGCCGCCAGCTGCCGTGAAAATAGAGGCTGTGGCAGGTGGCAGAGGTTACGGAAGACGAATTCCGTATCGGACTTGGGGAGGGAGGACATCAGCAGCCATTGCTCCGCCATGTCCGGAAAGCCCTCCCCGAAGGCGGCCTGCTGTTCCTGATTCCCCGTGCCCTGCCAGAGACAGCATGCTTCCCGGCAGAAAGAAAAGAAACGGCGCTCTTCTATCAAATCAGGCCAGCACTGGAGATCCTGCACATACTCCCGTTGACTGGGGTGTGCGGCAAGCAGCCCTTTCATACGGTCATACTCGCTTTCCGCCCCAGGCGATGCCGCCAGCTTCGCCTGCCTGTCAGCAGCCGCCGCACCGTCCGCCGTACCATCGCCATCCATGAAAAATCCATATGCCATGCACAGGGCAAAATACAGATCCTGCCCTATCCCCTCCGGACGAACCTGGCTTTCTTCCTGCAAAAAGCCGCAGAGACCTGCCAGGACTTCCGGGCTGTACTGCCTTTGCAGAAAAACCGGATGGCAGATAACGGACAGCCATTTGCGCTCTTTCCACTCTTCCCATAAGATGTGCAGAAATCGTTTTCGCTTCCCTGGCAGATTCCTCTTTGACGCGTCTGTTCCGCTTTCTGTCCCTGTCTCTTCCTCATGGTATTTCCGGCAGATGAGCAGCAGAATCTCCCGCGCCTGGCGTTTTTCCGGGTTTGGCAGAAAATGGTCTACCCACCTTTGTATGATTATATGTACATTTTGCAGAGATTGCAATACTTTTGGTAATTTCATCAAAAAACCTCCCCACATGCCCTGTGCGGTACCGCTACTCATTTCCGGGGCTGCTTTTTCGACTTATCGCGACAGCATCCACACTCACGACCCTATCAGCACTCCCTTTCCCCGGAAAGCAAAACCGTACTTCCGAATCCGCTCCGCGGGAATCCCCTTTGCCTCCAGAGATGCCGCATACTGCATGCGGTCAATCTGCTTCAGCGCAGCCGCCACAGTATCCGCAAGGCTCTTCTCCTCCGAATCCTGTACCTTAAACTCGATAATAATAGCATTTCTATTGCGATTATTTATTATCGCATTTCCGTTTTCACTATTTATTTTCGCATCCTCCTCCAGATTCCCGTCCTTATACTGCCTGGGCTCCAGCATCACATCGTACCTGCCAAACCCGCTCTCCCGGTTGGAAGTCAGCACATACCTGTCCGTCAGTTCCACCATCAGCCCTAAGACAAATCCATGGTAGAAGCGTTCCGGCTCCTCCCCGGAAGGCCTGTTCCCGGTGTCGAAATAGCTGAAGCTCTGCAGGGCCACCCTGTTCATATAGATATTCATCGCCTTAATGTCATCCGCCAGCAGCGCCCTGATAAAATCGTTATAGCTGCTGTCATCCTCCGCAAACCAGTCCCGAACCATGCTTTCGAACATGAAGCGGACTTCCCTGTTCGTCAGCGCCAGTGTGTAATAGCACCGTCCTGTCTCCTCGGAAAATTCCGTATCCTCCGCTTTCAGGTACCCGCTGGCCAGCAGAAGGCTCCAGATGGCATTCTTTTTCCGGTTCAGCTGATTGTATACAATCTGCTCGTCTATCTCCATCCGGATTGCTTCACCCTGCATCAGGCTTTCGAAATCCTGCTTTACCTGCTGGCTGCCCTCCCGAATCAGCTTCCCCACAAGGCTGTTGTAACGTGCCCGCTTTCACCTTTGCAAAAGAAAGGCTGACGACAGGGCAGGTTCCCTGAAGGCGCCTGTACCTGTAATCCCCATCCGGAGATTTTTCCTGCCAGATGGCAAGGCCTTCGAACAGTTCCCCTTTCCCCGCAAAATCTATGGAGAAGAACTTCTCCACCATGCTCATGTTCAGCGTCTTGCCAAAGCGCCGGGGGCGGGCAATCAGGGTCACGCTGTCCTCGTTTTCCCACCATTCTTTGATAAAACTGGCCTTGTCTATATAAAAGATGCCTTTTGTGATGACTGTCTCGAAATCCTGATGTCCGATGCCGACTGTCCTTGCCATAAATTTCCTCCCAACATGATGATTTGTCTGTTACCAAGGAATTGTCTGCAATTTTCCGACAGTTCCTACCTCTAAACTTGTGTATAGATATCCTATCACACATTTATAGTTGTTATACCGATATAATAGTCTACCAAATCCCATAACCAATCATTCAGATTTGAGAATTGGTAACCCAGCCGTTTCGCTTTATCAGTGTTAATGCTGTGGCTTGGTTCCCCATTATATGGGGCAGTATCACCAGATGAATTGATAATCGACTTTTTTCCTGTCTTAGTTTCCACATAATCAAGAATCTCTCTGATAGACACAGTATTATCAGAGCACCCATTGATTGCTCCCTGAAAGTCTATGTCCACAAGATATGCTAAAAACTCACCTGCTTCCTTTGCATGAATCAAGCTCATCTGGCTATCCACATTGTCAATATTCATAGGCATGCCTTTCATCGCATGTTCGATGTAGAACAATAGCCTTTTTGTATAGTCATCTTTGCTTGTGACAAACGGATATCTGACCGCAATCCAGTTTCTATCTCTATACTCTTGCCATAATGCGCATTCAGCCTGTCTCTTAATTTCATCATAAGAAAAATCTGTCCTATTGCACCAGACAAGTTCCTTATGTAATCCATCGAATAATTCTTCTCGAGTATCTACCACTTTGGGCTGATAAACTGCAGTACTAGACATGTATATATACTTATTGAAGCAAACTGTCTCCATCATATATTTCATGTCATTGGAGCAATAACCTAACTTGTCAATCACAACATCGAATCTTCTTCCGGAAAAGGCATTTTTTAACGATTCAGGGTTGGTTCTTTCAATTTTAATTCTTTCCACTTGTTCACCAAAACAATCCTGTGCTGTCTGCCTGGTCGCAAGAGTAATTCTATGCCCCTGCTCTATCAATTTCTGTACCATCGGAATTCCAAAATACTTTGTACCGCCCACTACTAAAATTTCCATACTGTGCTCCCTCCTTTTTCCGGCATCTAAACCTCACTCTCCAGGAAACAAACCGAATGCGGCGCAGAGGATGCCCTTTCCTATTGTAGCACATTTTCTCCTGAGCTGAAAGAGCATAGTTTTCGCTGTGCGCTGCAGAACTCTGCCATCGAAAACAATCGAAACGATTACAAACATGGAAAACATCGAAAACATACTATAGCAAATTACTCCTTGCGCTTGTCTTCTGCCTTTGCTAAAATGAATGGAAACAACAAATATCATAGCCAGGAGATAACGGAATGAACCATTTAGAGGAAAGAAACCAGAAGATAATCGATGCCGTCATAAAAAAAGCAGCTATTGCGTGTCCGGGCGCGCTGGCTTTGATAGGGATAAACGGTTCCTTTATGACGGGGGACTATTATGAGAGGTCGGATTTGGACCTGCTCATCCTGATCAACGATGACAGAGGCTGGCAATTGGGTTGTACCTTTATCCAGGACGACTTACATGTCGGACATGACATCTACTGTACCACCTGGGAACGTCTGCAGAAAGACGCCGAATATGAACACCCCAATATTTCCAAGCTGATGGATGCCAAAATCGTCTATTGCGCAGACGAGAAGTACCGAGAACGGCTGGAGAATCTGCGGAAAAAGGCCAGCGGCATTTTGACGGCCCCTTTCTCTGAGGAAGACTATACGAAAGCAGAGAAGCTATTAAAAGAGGCGGAGCATTATTACACATTGGCCATGATTTCGGAACAGCAGTCTGATGTGCTGGACGGGGCGGGCAGGGTCATTTATTATGTCGAAAACGCGATTGCAATGTTAAATAAACGGTATTTCCGTTACGGCGTAAAACGAGCTTATGAGGAGCTGAACGCCATGGAAAATCGGCCGGAAAATCTTTGCGGCTTGATAGATGCTGTCCTCTCGGCCACATCCGTGACGTCAGTGCGCACCCATTTGTCCGCGCTGATGAAAGAAACCATGGCCGCGTTCCACCATGTGAAAGAAACCCTTGCCCTCCGGAAGAAACCGGCATCCCCAGATGAACTTGACGGCACTTACGAAGAAATGTACTCAAATTGGCGGAATAAGATGCATGCGGCAGCGGAAGCAGACAACCGGCATCTTGCATTTATGAGCCTGGTCAGCGCAAAGGCAATGTTCGATGAAATCCACAGCGAAGCGGCGATTGACAGATATGACGTGCTGAGAGCATATGATCCGGAAGACTTGCGCAAGACGGCCGCAGGGTTCGACGGTATTTTGAGCGAATATCTGAACGAATACAAAAAAGCGGGGCTGCAGGCAAAACATTATTCCGATATCGATGCTTTTGTGCTCGATTACCAGGCAGCTCATTAGAGGAATGAACCACCTCGCAGCAATCCCACATAAGCATTGGACAATGCCGTTGTATTTTACTATGATAATTGAGCCGACTTCAAGTTTAGCCATTCAATTGGAGGAACGAATGGGAGGAATGAAGTATTATATTTTTAATAATAAAGGAGTTTGGCAATGAAAAATCTTTTGAAAAATAACCGATTTGCAGTTTTCATAATCTTAACTTTTTTAATTTTTGTAATGTCCAATGGAGAATGGTGTATCCCGATTTTTGCATGGATTTATCCAATTTTGTTTTTGCATATGCTTTCTCTCAATCATACCCGAAAAGCATATCTTATAATTGGCTCAATATATGCCATCGGGTTTGTTTTCCAGTTTGAAAAAGCCATCGGAATGGATATAAAAATATGTATCGTGGCAGCTTTTTTGATAGCTTTTCTGAAAATTCTACCATATATCTATTGGTCTAAATCAAAAATGAGATTTCAAGATACTGTTATTTTTGCAAGTATAATGGTATCAATAGAATATATCATGTATTTGGTATATCCTATTTTGGGCGGGTTGTCTGACGCTTATACACAATACCAAAATCTATACCTGCTACAAATAGTAACGGTAACAGGGATTTACGGAATCACCTTTTTAATGTATTGGACGGCGGCAATGGTTATATGGATTTGGAACAATAAAAGCAAAAAAGAATACATCAGGAAATACATAATCGTATATGGTTCTGTAATTTGCCTGGTATTTGTCTATGGAGTTGTTATGTATCATTTTGCAGGAAATTCAGATAAAAGTGTCAGGATCGCTGGGGTAACCGTTCCGATTTCAGAGCTGTTAAATAATGATAAAGATGTATATTCTACATTTTATACCAATACATTTACTGATGAAAACTTTACCAATACAAGGAATAAACTAGCATCAGTAGCTGATGAACTTTTCCTGAAAACAGAGTTGGAAGCACAGGCAGGTGCAAAGATTGTTTTTTGGTCGGAACTGAATGGAGCGGTTTTAAAACAAGATGAGGATATGCTTCTGCAGCGGGCGTCGGATATGGCGAAACAGGAAGAGATTTATTTGATTGTTTCATTACTGGTGAAAACCCCTTACGAGGACTTAAAGGAAAATAAAACGGCAGCATTTAATCCACAGGGAGAACTGATATCAGAATATTTTAAGCATGGACGTTCCATCGGAGAATTGTGCCAAAAAGGAGATGGAATGCTAAAAAGTTTTGATACAGAATATGGTAGAATTGCGCCGTTTATATGTTCTGATATGGCATTTTTGTCTAAAATACAGCAGGCAGGCAGAAATAATGTAGATATACTAATAGTTCCAGCTTCGGATTGGAAAGAAATGACATTATTAGCTGCAAAGACAGCGATTGTGCGTGGGGTTGAAAATGGAAGCAATATAATCAGACATACAAATAACGGAATGTCGATTGTTTCAAACGTTAAGGGCTGTGTGTTGGCACAGGCCGATTACTTTCAGTCTGATACAAAGACATTCTCAGCACAGGTTGCTATGAAAGGACGCTTTACCCTTTATTCGTATATCGGAAATCTATTTGTATATCTGTGCAATTTATATTTGTTAGGGAGTTTCATACTTCCCAAAATGAAACGATTAAATAAATTGCCAAAAGCGAAAAATCGGAATTTCATAAGGAAAGGATAATGGTTAAAGAAGTAAAATGGACAAAATATTTATGGCTGAGTTTACTTTCATTTGGAGGATTTATGCTTGAATTACTGTCGGATTATTCCGGCTCCAGTACCGGGGAGGCACTTCAAACTGCGTGATCAGGGTCTGCAAACCCTTATCTTGAAATCTTATACTGCATAACGCTGAATACTGCCTAATGTAATCATGCGAATGAACCAGTCAGCGTTATGCAGTCTGGTTTCACGGCAAGTGAAATCGTTAAGCAGTATAAGCCAATCCCGAGACGGATTCTGAAAGTTAAAGCAACCTGTCATTCTGCAAAATAACATAAGTCCCAACTTGGTCATCATATCTTGCATAATCTAATTCCATCATGCGATATAAATATTGCTTCACTTCATCGGTAGAAGAAAATTTTGTTGCCGCATAGGGAGATTCCGGATTCGTTTTTTCAAACAGCAGATATCCATTATCCATTTCAATCAAAACAGCAGCATGGGAAGCGCATATCCTGTCACCGCTTTGCGTCCAAAAAGTAATCAAAGAAAATGCGCTTTCCTTGAATGAAATCTCCTGCCCATTCCACTTTTCCAAAATGGCCTGAAACATTTCCTGCTCACTGCATTGCTCTGTAATGCCAATCGGGTCAAACAGGGTAAAATATTCTGCCTGCATATCCTTGCTCCAGTCAATCAGCGGAAAAGGCACATACGCTTTATGCTCGCCCTCCACGGCTTCCCGCCCGAAAAGGATATCGCCGTCAGTATAAAGCCATGCCGTATTCTCGTCCCAACAATCAAAATCCTCTTCTTTGATCACGTTCCCTATTGAGATATTGTCCTGGCTCAACTCATAAGCCACAATCCTACAGACGACATCGTGATAATTTCGATTATTGCGCTTATACCATTGTGTGGACATGGCAGGATAATCCCCATAATCAACTGTCATTCCGTCTATTGTCATAAAATCCCCCACCAATGAAAAAGACGGACATTCCCTCATACTGTCATTATAGTCTGTCGCCCAGCTCAATACAGCATCCACATAATCTGCCTGAATACCGGCTTTTGTCAGGATATCCCGCACTTCATCCATAGATGATTCACTGTCTAAATTTGAATATGTCAGTTTATTCCGGAGCGCAGCATCTGTATTTTGATTCCCCGGAACTTCGTCCCCCGACATTCCATCGCCTGGAGTTTCTTCACCCATCGCTTCGTCGCCAGAAGTTTCGTCACCCGGCGTTCCGTCGCCTGGAGTTTCGTCACCCGGCGTTCCATCGCCCGGAGCTTCGTCACCCGGCGTTCCGTCGCCTGGAGTTTCTTCACCCATCGCTTCGTCGCCCGCCTGGCTGCTTCCCTGCTTCTCCCCTACCGCCGTAAACGGCATTTCTGCATTGCCGCAGGCAGAACAAAACAGTAAAACCATTATTGCGCATGAACAGGTAATTTTTATATGTTTTTTCGCACTTTTCATCATATCCCACAAGACCGCCTTTTCCTTTTTTCATTTATTGATTCTACCACAACCCCTTTTGCATTTCCATAAACAAATCCTTAAGATTACAGTTCATTGGTCGTGTCGTGATTCACGGTCTAAATGGTTTTATGCGGGAAGTCAAATCATATGTTCATCCATGTAATCTGCCACATCGGACCACCCTGAGACAGCGGCTTCCGAATCCTCTCCCTCATCGGTGTTCGCTTTGCTTTCGTACCGGGTGTACACCCGCAGGCATCCCGTATCCCCCTGCCCAAAGACCTGGAAAAGGAACTGTCCTTTGCTCCATCTGTATTCCTGTCTATGTTTTCCTTTCGCGGCCGGAAATACTCTGCCCGTGTCCGGGTACTGGCGGGGGAGATGCCAAACTTAATAGGGAGGACGCAGAATGAACGATATCATGGAATCTGCGGACCGGGAATCCTTCCGTAACCTAAAAGTTGTAAAATATATACTCAAAACATCAACTGATAGTCACCCCAAGTTTTTGTAAATAAAGCTCATCGC